>NZ_JBEXMD010000054.1:0-62310 GCF_040610315.1 Amycolatopsis sp. NPDC004169 | reverse complement strand
GGTGCGCGGCCAGCCACTCCCGCACCGGCTCCAGCACGTAGTCGGCCGCCGTGAACAGCCCGCCACCCAGCACGATCACCTCGGGGCCGAGCAGCCGGCCCGGTCCCGCAATCGGTGATCCTCCGGGGCAGCGAGTACTTCGTCATGCCATCACTGGCCGTCCTACGCGCGCTGGCCTATTCCGAAGGCCACTATCGGCGGCGTGGCCTCCGGCGTGTCAGGCCCGAAGCAGGTCGAAGGCCAGCAACCCGGCACCCAGCCGCCCGGCCTCGTCACCCAGCTCGGCGATCCGCAGCTCCGGCATCCGCTGGAAGGTCAGGTGCGCGGCCAGCCACTCCCGCACCGGCTCCAGCACGTAGTCGGCCGCCGTGAACAGCCCGCCACCCAGCACGATCACCTCGGGGCCGAGCAGCGTCAGCAGCGTCCGGATGCCGTGGCCGAGCCCGTCGAGGGCGTCCTGGACGACGGCGACCGCGACCTCGTCACCGCGGCGGGCGAGTTCGACGACCTCACGCGCCCCGTCGGCCGGCCGTCCGGTGCGCTCGGTGTAGCGCCGGGCGATCGCGGCCGCCGAGGAGATGGCCTCCAGGCAGCCGGTGGCCCCGCAGCCGCACTTGCCGGAGTGGCCGACGTCGATGTGCCCGACCTCACCGGCCTGCCCGTGCGCCCGGTGGATCCGCCCGTCGAGCAGCAGCGCGGCGGCGATCCCGGTCCCGACCGGGATGAAGGCGGCGTTCGTCGCCCCCCGCCCGGCCCCGACCCGGAACTCGGCGATGCCACCGGCGGTGACGTCGTGCCCGAAGGCGACCGGCAGCCCGAGCCGCTCTTCGAGCAGCTCGCCGAAGTGGACCTCGCGCCAGTCGAGGTTGGCCGAGAAGTGGCAGACGCGCGTTTCTTCGTCGACGATCCCCGGGACGACCACCCCGACGGCGGCGGGCTGCCCGGTCCCCGCCTGCTCGGCCAGCGCGGCCACGATGTCCACGGTCTGCGCGGCCAGCGCCGTCCCGTCCGCACTGCGGGCCGTCTCCGCGCGCAGTGCCGCCTTGGGCTGGAGCTGCTCGTCGAGCAGCGCCGCCTTGATCGTCGTCCCGCCCACATCGAGGGCAGCCACCATTCGAGTCACCGCGGCATTGTCACATTGACGGGCCCCGAAAGGGGGACCTACGCTCAACCGGCCAGACGAGGAGATTCCGGAACGCGGTGAAAGTCCGCGCGGTCGCGCCACTGTGACCCCCACCAGGGGGAAGCCAGACCCGGACCCTCGTGACCGACCCCGATGAGGCCGCGAAAGCCCGAGGAGGCCACGCCATGACCCAGACGGCAGCTCCCGCCGTTCCGCTCCCGATCCGCATCCCGATCCGTGAGATCGTGCCGTGGGCGGTGTTCGTGGTGCTCCTCGCCATGATCGCGTTGTACTTCGTGAGCGCCGAGCAGGGCGCGTTCGCGGTGTTCGCGAACAACTACGTCCACGAGTTCGTGCACGACGGCCGGCACCTGCTGGCCTTCCCCTGCCACTGATCGGCGGCACGCGCTCCCATGATGAAGACCTTGCTGGTCCGCGGCATGCTCGCGGGCCTGATCGCCGGTGTGCTCGCGTTCGGGTTCGCCTACGCGTTCGGTGAGCCATCGGTGAACACGGCCATCGGCCTGGAAGACTCTTCCGGCGGCGGCCACTCGCACTCCCACGACGCTTCCGCGCCTGCCACTCCAATGCCGGAAGAGGAAGAGCTGGTCCCCCGCGACATCCAGAGCACGCTCGGCCTGCTGACCGGCGTGCTGCTCTACGGCGTCGCCATCGGCGGCCTGCTGTCCCTGGCCTTCGCGTTCGCCCAGGGAAGGCTCGGTTCGCTACGCCCCCGCGTGACGGCGCTGCTGCTCACGGTGGGTGCGTTCACGGTGGTGTTCCTGGTGCCGTTCCTCAAGTACCCGGCCAACCCGCCGGCGGTGGGCCAGCCGGGCACGATCGGTTCCCGCACGGAGCTGTACTTCGGCTTCGTGGCGGTCTCGCTGCTGGTGGGCATCTTCGCGACGGTGTTCGGCCGGAAGCTGGCGGACCGTTTCGGAGCTTGGAACGGTTTTCTTCTGGCGGCGGCGGGCTACGTGGTGGTGATCGGCGTGGTGGCTTGGCTGATGCCGTCGGTCGACGAGGTCCCGGCAACGTTCCCGGCTTCGACGCTGTGGAGCTTCCGGCTGGCCTCGGTGGGCACGCAGGTGACGCTGTGGCTGGCGCTGGGCTTGGCGTTCGGAGCGTTCGCGGAGAAGGTGCTGAACCGCCGGACGCCGGTTCCTGCCTGAGGGTTCCTTTTGGCCGGCCGGAGTGCTGCAGGTGCTCCGGTGCGCGCGGCGGTGCTGGGGTGGGCTTCGGCACCGCCGCGCCCCGGGCCGGGTGTGTCCCACGACCGGCCCGGTTCAGCACCGCCGCGACCCGGACCGAGCCCAGTCCCGCGACCGGCCCGGTTCAGCACCACCACGCCCGGGGCCGAGTCTCTCCCGCAACCTGCCCGGTCCGGCACCGCCGCGCCGGTCAGGGCTTCCCAGACCGGTTCGGTTGCCCGGCCCGGTCGCGGGCCGGCGAGTGCCGCCGCGCCGGCCATCCGGCGTGAGCGATTCGGCCGAGCGGGCAGCGAGAGGCCGTCTCCCCGGCTACGGCGCCCCCGGCGGCACGAACGGCAGGCCCGTCGGCGCCCCGTGCTCCAGCAGCGTCCGGAGCGTCGCCGTGTCGAGGTGCTCGTCGATTGCGTCGGCGAGCTTGTCCAGCATCTCCTCGCGCAGCTCGCCGAACCCGGGCGCCCCCGGAGCCGGCGCCCACCCCACGCCGGCCTGCGCCGCCGCTTCGGTGAGCCAGGCGCGGCGGAAGGCGTCGTTCTCGAACGCGCCGTGCCACATCGTGCCCCAGACCGCCCCGGCGCGCTGACCGTCCAGAAAGGACTCCGCCGGGTCCGTCGCGGACACCGAGCCGTGGTGGATTTCGTAGGCGTCCACCGGGTGGCCCCGCCACGTTCCAGCAGGCCGGGCAAGTACCTTCTCCGCGGCGAACGTCACCCGCCCGGGCAGCAGCCCGAGGCCCGCCACCTCGCCCGCACCCGATTCCACGTCGTCCACAATGGAACCGGTGAGCATCTGGTAGCCCCCGCAGATGCCGAGAACGGGCCGCCCCGCGGCAGCCCGTGCCGCGACCGCCGTGTCCAGGCCGCGCTCCCGCAGCCAGGCAAGGTCGGCGACGGTGGCACGCGACCCGGGCAGCACCACGACGTCCGCCGCCGCGACGACGTCCGGGTCAGCGGTGAGCGTCACGGTGACCCCGGGTTCGGCGGCCAGCGCGTCGACATCGGTGGCGTTGGACGCGCGCGGGAACCGGACAACGGCGACACCGAGCCCACCACCAGGAGTTTCCCGCCGCCAGCCCGCCACGGCGAGGGCGTCCTCGGAGTCGATCCACACCCGGTCCAGCCACGGCAGGACGCCCAGCACCGGCCGTCCGGTGACCTTCTCGAGGCTGTCGAGACCCGGCCGCAGCAGGCCGACGTCGCCGCGGAACTTGTTGACCACCCAGCCCACGACCAACGCCTGGTCCTCGGCCGAGAGCAGCGCAAGGGTGCCGAACATCGCCGCGAGCACCCCGCCCCGGTCGATGTCGCCGACGACCAGCACCGGCAGCCCGAACCGCCGCGCGAGCCCCATGTTGACGTAGTCGCCCCCGCGCAGGTTGATCTCCGCCGGGCTCCCCGCCCCTTCGCAGACGACGACGTCATAGCGCGAGCGAAGATCTTCGAACGCCCCGAAGGCGATCTCGGCCAGCCCGGCCCGCCCGGTGGCGTACTCACCGGCTTCGAGCGTCCCGAACGGCTTCCCGAGCGCGACGACGTGACTCCGCCGGTCGCTACCGGGCTTGAGCAGCACCGGATTCATCGCCGCCTCGGGTTCGACCCGCGCGGCCCGCGCCTGCACCCACTGCGCGCGGCCGATCTCGGCCCCGTCGCCGCAGACCATGGAGTTGTTGGACATGTTCTGCGCCTTGAACGGCGCAACGCGCACTCCCTGCCGCGCAAGCCACCGGCAAATCCCGGCGGTGACGAGGCTCTTCCCGGCATCAGAGGTCGTCCCGGCGACGAGCAAGCCCCTCATCGCCGGTTGTCCACAGGGCTGCCGGCAACGGCGGAGTTGTCCACAGATCGCCGAACGGCAGTTTTGCCCCGCCGGGTCCCGATAGACTGGACAGGGGCCGCCCCCCAGGGAGTGGCGGGGGCTTGTCCGGGGCGGTTTGTCGCGGCCCGGGCCGCAGCAGTCGGGTATGCGCCGACCGGTCGCGACGTGCGGGTGCTCCGCCTTTTTCGGCCAGTGGGGATGCCGGGGCGAGGGGGGATCGACCTTGCCCAGTTGGCCGACGTCATGGCAGCCCCTTTCCGGCCGTCGGATGTCATGAGTGAGTTCATGACGTCACTCCGCGGCGGCTGGTGGCCGCCGGCAGCTGGGCTGAAGGCCGGCCGGTTCTTCTCTCGCCGGGGCGTTGCCAAGGAACGGCAGGGGCTGCGATGGCGGCGATGGCCACTGTGGCCAGGCCGACCAGGCGGGAGAGGCGGACGGCCCGGCGGAGGTCCGCCGGTTGGGGGTTGTGGCCGTTGCCGAGGTGGGAGCGGGTTTCGCTCTCGCCGTCGTAGGTGTTCGTTCCGCCTAAGCGGATGTTCAGTGCTCCCGCGAATGCCGCTTCCACCTGGCCCGCGTTGGGGCTGGGGTGACGGCCGCCGTCGCGGCGCCATACCTTCCAGGATTCGCGGGCTCGGGCTCCGGCGCACAGCGCGGTGAGGGCTGCCCCGATTCGGGAGGGCACCAGGTTGGCCATGTCGTCGGCGCGTGCTGCGGCCCAGCCGAAGCGGCGGTAGCGGGGTGAGCGGTAGCCGACCATTGCGTCGAGCGTGTTCAGCGCTCGGTAGCCCAGGAGGCCCGGCATGCCGGCGACGGCGCCCCAGAACAGCGGTGCGACCACGGCGTCCGACGTGTTCTCCGCGATCGACTCCGTCGCCGCTCGGGTCAGTTCCGCGGAGTCGAGCGTCGTCGCGTCGCGCGCGCACAGGTGCGAGAGCCTCTGACGCGCTTCGGGTACGTCGCCCGCTTCGAGCAGGCGGGCCATTTCGGCGCCTTCGGCCGCCAAGCCTCGGCCGCCCAGCACGACCCACGTGGATGCGGCAGTGAGGAGGAAACGAGCGAAGGGGCGTCGTCGCGTCGCCGTCTGAAGGGCGACGCCGAGGCCTACGGCGCTGAAGGTGCACAGTGCTGCGTACGCCGCTCCGCGTGGCTTCGAATCGGCCCACAGGCGGTGTTCCAGGCGGGCCGCGGCGGTGCCGAACAGGGCGACCGGATGGCCCGTTCGGGGGTCACCGAACAGAGCGTCGGTTACGTATCCGGTCACGAGTCCGGCCGCGGTTGTCCCTAGACGGAGTGGCACGTGGCGCACGGTAGCGCGTGCACCAGAATGCCGGTATGACTGTGCCCAATGTCGCCTCCGCGAAGAAACGTACGTCGGCGGGGCTGACGCACCGGCTCGCCGGGTATCTCGAAACCCTGGCTCGCGCCCTGCGCCGGTACGGGCGTGACGAAGGCAAGGTGCTCGTCCTCGGCGGGGTCCGCTCGGGGAAGTCACGGCACGCCGAGCGGCTCGTCGCCCACCACTCGCACCTCGTCTACGTCGCGCCCGGGCTCCCGGCGGGCGAAGACGATCCCGAATGGGCCGCGCGGGTGGTCGCCCACCAGGCGCGGCGGCCGGCGAACTGGAAGACCGTCGAGACCACCGACCTGGCCGGCACCCTGCGCACGGCGACCGAACCACTGCTGATCGACTGCCTCGGGACCTGGCTGTCCCGTGTGCTGGACGACGTCGGCGCGTGGCGGCAGCAGCCGGGCTGGGAGCACCGCCTGGACGACCGGCTCGAGGACTTCCTCGCCGCGTGGGCCGCGGCGCGGGTGCCGGTGGTCGCGGTCAGCAACGAGGTCGGCAGCGGTGTGGTGCCCGCAACGTCGTCCGGACGGCTGTTCCGTGATGTGCTGGGCGCACTCAACAACCGGGTGTCCGCCGACGCCGACCGGGTCGTGCTGGTCGTCGCGGGCCGGGCGCTCGACCTGTAGCCAGGAGGCGCCCGTGTTCGACGTACCCGTGCCCGATCCCGCCGCCCGCGCCGCCGCGCTGGAACGGCTCGACGGCCTGGTCAAGCCGCTCGGCGCGCTGGGCAGGCTCGAGGAGATCGCCGCCTGGCTGTCCGCGGCGCACGGCAGCGTCCCACCGCGGCCGCTGGACGACGTCCGCGTGGTCGTCTTCGCGGGCGACCACGGCGTGTCGGCGCTCTCGGCGTACCCGCGCGAGGTGACGGCGGCGATGGTCCGGGTGTTCCTGGCCGGCAAGAGCGGCGTCAACGTGCTGGCCGCCCAGGTCGGGGCGAAGGTGCGGGTGGCGGACATCGCCGTCGACTGGGACGGCGCGGACGTGCCGCCGTCGGTGACGGCGCACAAGATCCGCCGCGGTTCGGGCTCGATCGACGTCGAAGACGCGCTGCTGCCGGGCGAAGCCCAGGCCGCGTTCGAAGCGGGCCGGGCGATCGCCCTGGAGGAGCGCGACGCGGACGTGCTGATCCCCGGCGACATGGGCATCGGCAACACGGCGATGTGCGCGGCGCTGGTGGCGGCCTCCCTGGGCCTGCCGGCGACGGAGGTCGTCGGCACCGGGACGGGCGTGGACGCCGCGGGCCTCGAGCGCAAGACGGCGGCGGTCACGGCCGCCCTGGCCCGGACCGCGGGCCGGACGGAGGACCCCTTCGAGCGGCTGACGGCACTGGGCAGCGCCTGCGCCGCGGCGACGGCGGGCTTCCTGGTCCAGGCGGCGGTCCTCGGCATCCCGGTGCTGCTCGACGGCGTGTTCTCCGGCGCCGCCGCGCTGGTGGCGCGGGACATCGCGCCCGGGGCCGAGCAGTGGTGGCTGGCCGGGCACCGGTCGACGGAACCTTCCCAGGCGTTCGCGCTGAAGGCGCTCGGCCTGGACCCGATCCTGGACTTCGGCCTGCGGCTCGGCGAGGGCAGCGGAGCCGTCCAGGCCGTCCCCACGCTGCGGGCGGCCCGGGCCATCCTGGCCGACATGGGCCTGCTGGCCGACTTGACGTGAGCCGCTGGCCGGACTCCGCGCGGATGGCCGTCGGGACGTTGACCACCGTGCCCGTCCCGGCGCCCCGCGTCATCGACCGGCGGGTGGCCGGCGGCGCCATGCTGCTCGCTCCTCTGGCCGCCCTCCCGCTGGCCGTGGCCGCCGGGCTCGTCGTCGCCGCCGGGCAAGCAGCTCACCTCCCGGCGCTGGCCACCGCCGCACTCGCGCTCGGGGCCGTCGCGCTCGGCAGCCGGGGGCTGCACCTCGATGGGCTCGCCGACACCGCCGATGGTCTCGGCGCGTCCTACGACCGCGCCAAGGCGCTCGACGTCATGCGCCGCGGGGACTCCGGGCCCACCGGGGTCGCCACCCTCGTGCTCGTCCTCCTCGTCCAGGTCGGAGCCCTGACCGCCGCCAATCCCGTGACGGCGGCCGCGGGCGTGCTCGTCGGCCGGTGCACGCTTTCCATGGCCTGCGCGCGGGGCGTGCCGACGGCTCGGCCGGACGGTCTCGGCGCGACCGTCGCCGGCTCGGTGCCGCGCGTGGCCGCGATCGCCGTCGGCCTGGCCGCGGCCGGGCTGGCCGTGCTGCTGCCCGGGCTGCCGTGGTGGCGGGGGCCGCTCGCTGTCCTCCTTTCCTACGCCGTTGCCGGCGCGCTCCTGTGGCGGTGCACCAAGCGGCTCGGCGGCATCACCGGGGATGTCCTCGGGGCCACTGTCGAAGCCGCCGTGGCGACTGCGCTGGTGGCGCTGTCGGCCTAGGGCCGCCGCCCGATCCGTGTGTCGGCTGCCAAGGTGGCGGGAGCCGCTCGCTGTCCTCCTTTCCTACGCCGATGCCCGGCGCGCTGCTGTGGCGGTGCACCAAGCGGCTCGGCGGCATCAACGGGGATGTCCTCGGTGCCGCTGTCGAAGCCGCCGTGGCGACCGCGCTGGTGGCGCTGTCGACTTAGGGCCGCTGCCCGGCGCCCGATCCGTGTGCCCTGCCGCGGCGGCAGCGGGAGGTGCTCGTGCTCCGCTGCTGGGCCCACCTGTCCTACACCTATGCCGGCGCGCAGCTGTGGCGATGCACCAAACGGCTCGGCGGCATCACCGGGGATGTCCTCGGGGCCGCTGTCGAAGCCGCCGTGGCGACCGCGCTGGTGGCGCTGTCGACCTAAGGCCGCCGCCCGGCGCCCGATCGGTGTGCCGGCTGCCGCGGCGGCAGAGACGCTCAGCGGCTCCCGCGGCATCGTCGAGACCTGCACCGCGCCCTGAGCCCGGCGATGGCCGGTCGCCCTGCTGATGGCGACCGCCGCGAACAGAGCTCGTGGCCGCGCCGCCCGAGCCGGAGCTCGCAGCCCGGGTGGGACAACCGCGCACCAGGAAGGTGCGATGACGCTCACCCCACCAGCCGACGCAACGTCCCGCGATCGCCCCGGCCAAGTGGGCCGGTTCCGCCTGCGGACCGGCGCGACGGCGTTCGGGCACCTCCACGAGTAACCGAAATTGTCGTACCCCCTCCCTACCGTGATCCCCGTGAACCGAACCGATCGTCTCTACGCCCTCGTCGAAGAGCTGCGTGCCGTTGCGCCGCGGCCTCGTAGTGCCCGGTGGCTCGCTGACCGGTTCGAGGTCAGCGTTCGTACCGTCGAGCGGGACATCAGCGCCCTGCAGCAGTCCGGCACGCCCATCTACGCCGAGGCCGGGCGGACCGGTGGGTACTGCCTCGACAAGGCGCACACGATGCCGCCGGTCAACCTGACGCCCGCCGAGGCCGTCGCCATGGCCTTGGCGCTGAGGCATCTCGATGGCACCCCGTTCCGGGCGGAAGGCCGCTCGGCGCTGCGCAAGCTGGTCGCCGCGATGCGGCGGGAGGACGCCGACGCGGCGAAGAACCTCGCCGCCTCTGTCCACCTGCTCGGCAGCGGTCCCATCCCGCCCATGCCGCCCGTGCTCAACATCCGCCGCGTGCTGCGCATCCGGTACACCGACCGCGAGGGCGCCGTCACCCGGCGGGAGGTCGAGCCGCTCGGCTACGTCGGCAAGCCCGAGCACTGGTACCTCGTGGCCTGGTGCCGGCTGCGCGGGGAGATCCGGGCGTTCCGCACCGACCGGATCGTCTCCTTCACCGTGACCGCCGAGGTGCCGCCCCTTCGCCGGCTGCGCCCCGAGGACCTCGAAATCCCCTACGGCGATGTCCAGCAGCTCACTTTGGCGGGGTGAACACCGAGAAGTGGTTGCCCGCCGGGTCGAGCACGTGCGCGAACGTCACGCCGACGGGGTTGACGCTCGGTGGCCGCAGCACCTGCCCGCCGGCTTTCTCGACCTGACGGCAGGTGGCCTCCACGTCCTCGACCAGGACGGTGAAGACCGCGTAGTTCTCCTGGCCCGTGAAGAGGCCGCCGCGTGAACCGCCGGTGTCGATGACGCGGTAAGCGGCATCGGTGCTCGCCGAATCGTCCTGCGCGACCTTCCAGCCGAAGACCTCGCCGTAGAACCGTTCGGCGGCCGCCGGCTGGTCGGTGCCGATCTCGAACCAGGCGACGTCGTTGAACCCGGGCATTGTCGTTCCTCTCGCTGCCACACCGGGCGTTTCCCGGCTTCGCCCAGTTTCGGCGGCGGTGGCGACAACCCCCTGTCGGTGTTTACAAGATTTTCCGGAGCGCGGCCAGGAACGCATCGGTGGTCGCCCGGTCGCGCACGGCCAGCCGCAGGTGGTCCGGGCCGAGGCCGGGGAACGTGTCCCCTCGTCGCACCGCGTAACCCGCCTCGCGCAGCCGCGCCCGCACGGAAGCTCCTTCGGGCACGCGCACCAGCACGAACGGGCCGCGCGGATCACCCAGCACGTCGACACCCGAAGCAGCCAAGCCCGACACCAGGTACTCGCGGTCCGCTTCCGCGGCCACCGCCAGCTTCTCCGCCTCCTCCAAAGCGGACGGACGGCAGCAAGCGACCGTCGCCACTCCGGCCAAGGTGGACACTGACCACGGCACCTGCACCGCCCGCAGCCGCTCGATGACGTCCGCCGAGGCGAGCACGTACCCCGCCCGCAGCCCGGCCAGGCCCCACGTCTTGGTCAGGCTGCGCAGCACGACCACGCCCGGGTGGCCGGCGGCCAGGCTCTCGACTTCGCCGGGAACCGCGTCGAGGAACGCCTCGTCCACCACGAGCAGCCGCCCGGGCCGGGCCAAGGAACGCAGGGCCGAAGCCGGGTGCAGCACCGAGGTGGGATTCGTCGGGTTGCCGACGAACACCAGGTCGGCGTCGGACGGCACCGCACCGGGGTCCAGCACGAAACCGTCCGCTTCGGACAGGATCACCCGCGAAACCGGGTGTCCCGCCGCTCGCAACGCGGCCTCCGGTTCGGTGAACTGCGGGTGCACGACGACCGCACGATCCGGCAGGAAAGCCGAGGCCAGCAGCGTGAAAGCCTCTGCCGCGCCCGCGGTGACCAGTACCTCCGAAGAAGCACGACCGTGACGCTCGGCCACCGCGGAAACCGCATCCACAGTGGATGGATAAGCCGCCAAGGAATCCAAAGCAGACGCGAGTTCGTCCCGCATCCAGGCAGGTGGCCGCGGCAGGCGGACGTTCACCGCGAGGTCTACCAGCCCCGGACCGACTTCGCGATCGCCGTGGTGATGAAGGTCGTAATCAGGCATACGCCCGCACCTGCGCGGCGAACCGCTGGGCCAGCTCGGGATACCCCGCCCAGTGGATGTGCAGGTAGGACGCGTGCAGCGTCGGCGACGCGAAGCCGTCCAGCTGCCGGTCCCAGCCCCAAGCCGCCGAAGCGCCGTGCGACGGCGTCACCTCCGTGCGGTGGAACTCGTGCCCGGTGACGCGCTGCCCCGCCGTCGCGAGCAGGTTGTCCTCCACGGCGACCGCGCGCCGGTAGCCGAGCTTGCCGCGGGCGGTCATCTTGGCGTCCGCGGGCACCGCGCCGACCATCGGCACGTCGTCCAGGGACTGGCACAGGTACAGCAGCCCCGCGCACTCCGCGCTCACCGGCATGCCGCCCTCGATGGCCGAGGCGACCGCGGACCGCAACGCCGTGTTCGCCGACAGCTCGGCCGCGTGCACCTCGGGGAACCCGCCGCCGAAGTACAGGCCGGCGCACCCGTCGGGCAGCGCCTGGTCTCGCAAGGGATCGACGTCCACGACGGAAACCCCGCAGGCCGCCAGCAGCTCGACGTTCTCGGTGTACCGGAACGTGAACGCCGGACCACCGGCGGCGGCGACGGTCACTTGTGGACCGTCCACCCCGGACGGTTCCCACGGCGGCACCGAAAGCCGCGACGCACCGGAAGCGATCCGGACGATCGCTTCGAGGTCGACGCCGTCCCGCACCCACGCGGCCAGTGCGGGCAGCACGTACTGCGCCTCCGCGGCCCGTTCCGCCGCCGGCACGAGCCCGAGGTGCCGGCTCGGCGCGTGGATCTCTTCGTTGCGGTACAACGCGCCCAGCAGCGGGACGCCGGTGGCTTCCAGCGCGGACGCGATCTCGTCGCGGTGCCGCTGCGAGCCGAGCTTGTTCAGGATGACGCCGGCGAGCCGGACGCGGTTGTCGTAGTGGGCGAAGCCGAGCACGGTCGCGGCGACACTGCGGGACGCGGCCGAGGCGTCGACGACCAGCACCACCGGCGCGTCCAGCACCCGCGCCACGTGGGCCGTCGAAGCGTAGCCCTCGGTGCCCAGTGCCCCGTCGAACAGGCCCATCACGCCTTCGATCACGGCGATGTCGGCGCCGTGGGATCCGTGCCGGAGCAAGGGAACCAGCCGGTCCTCGCCCTGCAGGAACGGGTCGAGGTTGCGCGCGGGACGCCCGGTGGCCAAGGCGTGGTAGCTCGGATCGATGAAATCCGGCCCGACCTTGTGCCCGGACACCCGGTGCCCGGCGGCGCGCAGCGCGGCCATCAGCCCGGCGGCGACGGTCGTCTTGCCGTGCCCGGAGCCGGGCGCGGCGACGACCACGCGCGCTACCACTCGATCCCCCGCTGGCCCTTCTGCCCGGCGTCCATCGGGTGCTTGACCTTGGTCATCTCGGCGACCAGGTCGGCGGCCTCGACGAGCTCCGGCGGCGCGTACCGGCCGGTGATGACGACGTGCTGGTGGCCCGGCCGCGAGACCAACGCGGACACGACGTCGTCGACCTCGAGCCAGCCCCATTTCAGCAGGTAGGAGAACTCGTCGAGGACGTAGAAGTCGTGCGCCTCGGCCGCGAGCCGCCGCTTGATCTCCGCCCAGCCCTCGCGGGCGTTCGCGGCGTGGTCCTCGTCGGTGCCGGACTTGCGCGCCCAGCTCCAGCCCTCGCCCATCTTGTGCCACTCGACCGGCCCACCCTGGCCGGTGTCGTCGTGCAGCTTCCCCAGCGCCTTGAACGCGGCCTCCTCGCCGACGCGCCACTTCGCCGACTTGACGAACTGGAACACGCCGATCGACCAGCCCTGGTTCCAGGCCCGCAGCGCCATCCCGAACGCAGCCGTCGACTTGCCCTTCATCTCGCCGGTGTGCACGGCGAGCAGCGGCCGGTTGCGGCGCTGGCGCGTGGTCAGGCCGTCTTCCGGCACCACCGACGGTTTCCCCTGCGGCATCAGGCGGCCCTTCCGGTCCGGGCGCGGACGGCGCCCGCCAGCGATTCGGCGGCGACGTCGGCGAGCGGGACGTGTTCCGCGCCGAGGTGGGCGGCGAGGTCGGCGGCGAGGCCGAGCCGCATCTTGCCGCTCTCGCAGTCCATGACGATCGTCGTGACGCCGTTGAGCAGCCCGGCCGCGGCCTGGGCGCGCGCGACGGCGTCGGGGCCGCTGGTGGCGCGGCCGTCGGTGACGACGACCAGCAGCGGACGGCGCCGCGGGTCACGGATCTCCTCGACCCGCAGCACGCGGGCGGCTTCCAGGAGTCCTTCGGCCAGCGGCGTCCGGCCGCCGGTCGGGAGGCCTTCGAGACGGGACGCGGCCGCATCGACGCTGATCGTCGGCGGCAGCGCGAGTTCCGCGGCGTCACCGCGGAAGGTGACGAGCCCGACCTTGTCCCGCCGCTGGTAGGCGTCGAGCAGCAGCGACAGGACCGCGGACTTGACCTCGCGCATCCGCGCCTTCGCACCCATCGATCCGGACGCGTCGACGCAGAACAGGACGAGGTTGCCTTCACGGCCTTCGCGCAGCGCGTAGCGGACGTCCTCCGGCCGCAGCTTCAGGCCGGCGCCGGCGCGTCCGCGGGCTTTCTGGTGCGGTGCGGCGGCTTTCACGGTCGCGACCAGGTGGGGACGGCCTTCGCGGACGCTGGCGGGCTGGACGCCGATGGTCCGGCCGCTGTCGGTGATCGCGCGGGAACGGCGGCCACGCTCGCCTTCGCCCATGCCCTTGACGCGGAAGACGCGGGCCTTGAACGTGTCGCCGGCCCCGACGGTCTTCTGCCGGCCACCACTGGGTTTCGGCTCGCCCTGGGGTGCGTTCTCGCTGCCCTGCGGCGGCTCGGGCGCTTCCGGCGGCGTCGACCCCGAGCCGGGGCCGTCGTCCTCGGGACCGGGGTCCGGCTGGGCGTCCTGGAGGGCCTGCTCGAGCTGCTCTTCCGAGATGCCGGGCGCGTCGAACGGGTTGCGGCGGCGCCGGTGCGGCAGCGCGAGCCGCGCGGCGACGCGGACGTCGTCGGTGGTCACCTCGTCGCGGCCGGACCAGGCCGCGTGCGCGACCGCCGTGCGCGCGGTGACGATGTCCGCGCGCATGCCGTCGACCTCGAAGGACGCGCAGACCTCGGCGATCTGCCGCAGAGCCTCGTCGGGGAGCTTGACGGCGGGCAGAAGCCGTTGCGCCGCTTCGATGTCCGCGGCGAGCCGGGCATCTTCCTCGGCGTACTGGGCGGCGAAGGCGTCCGGATCGGCTTCGTAGGCGAGGCGACGGCGGACGACCTCGACGCGCTGCTCCGGGTCACGGCTGGAGGCGACCTCGACGGCCAGCCCGAACCGGTCCAGCAGCTGCGGCCGCAGCTCGCCCTCTTCGGGGTTCATGGTGCCGATCAGCACGAAGCGTGCGGCGTGTGACACCGAAACGCCCTCGCGCTCGACGGTCGCGCGGCCCATCGCGGCGGCGTCCAGCAGCGTGTCGACGAGGTGGTCGTGCAGCAGGTTGACCTCGTCGACGTAGAGAAGCCCGCGGTGCGCTGCGGCCAGGAGGCCGGGCTGGAAGTCCGTGACGCCTTCGGCGAGCGCGCGTTCCAGGTGCAGGGAGCCGATGACGCGGTCTTCGGCCGCGCCGACGGGCAGCTCGACCAGCTTCGCGGGCCGCCGGTGGCTCTTCGCGGCGTCGTGCGGGCCGTCCGGGCAGAGCGGGTCGGGAGCCGCGGGATCGCAGGAGAACCGGCAGCCGTCGACGACGTCGACCCGCGGCAGCAGGCCCGCGAGCGCGCGGACCATGGTCGACTTCGCGGTGCCCTTTTCGCCGCGCACCAGCACCCCGCCGACAGCGGGCGAGATCGAGGACAGGACCAGCGCCAGGCGCAGGTCCGGCAACCCGACGACGGCGGTGAACGGGTACGGCTTCAACAGCGCTCCTCCAGCTCGGCGACCGGCCGATCATCGCACAGCGCCTGCCTCGCTTAGGGTGGGAAATCGTGCGCGAAACATCACGTCCACCGGCTGCCGGAGCGGACCGCCTGACCGTGGTCGGGATCGGGGCCGACGGCTGGTCCGGGCTGTCGGAACAGGCGCGGGCCGCGGTGCTCGCCGCCGACGTCGTGCTGGGTGCGCCCCGGCAGCTGGGCTACCTGCCCGAGGACGTCCCGGCGCGGGCGTGGCCGACGCCGTTGCTGCCGGGCCTGGACGCGGTCATCGCCGAGCACGAAGGCGCCCGGATCTGCGTCCTGGCCAGCGGAGATCCGTTTTTGTCGGGGGTGGGTGCCACACTGGTGGCCCATGGATACGAGGTCGAGGCGCTGCCCGCGCTCTCGTCGGTGACACTGGCCCGGGCACGGCTGGGCTGGTCCGCCGAGGAGACCGAGGTGGTCACCATCGTCGGCCGGTCGTCGGCCCGCGTCGCCCGGGTACTGGCGCCGCGCCGGCGAGTGCTCGTCCTGGGTGCCGACGCGCCCGCTTTGCGCTCCCTGCTCACCGTGCGGGGTTACGGCGAGAGCGAACTGATCGCGTTGGAGAACCTGGGCGGGCCCGACGAGCGCATCTCCGACGGCTGGGCCGGCGATCCCGGACCGCTGACGGTGTTCGCGCTGGCGTGCGCGGGTCCGGCGTTGCCGCTGATCGGCATCCCGGACGACGTGTACGCCCACGACGGGCAGCTGACCAAGCGCGACCTCCGCGTGTCGGCGCTGGCCCGCCTCGCGCCGAGTCCCGGCGAGCTGTTGTGGGACGTCGGCGCGGGCGCGGGCAGCGTCGGCATCGAGTGGTCGCGGATGCACGGGCTGAACCGTGCGGTCGCGATCGAACGCTCTCCGGAGCGGGCCGAGCGGATCGGCCGGAACGCATTGGACCTGGGAGTACCGGAACTGGAGGTGGTGGCGGGGGAAGCACCGGAAGCGCTGAGCGCGCTGCCCGCGCCGGACGCGGTCTTCATCGGAGGCGGCGTCACGGCGCCGGGCGTACTGGACGCCTGCGTGGCCACCGGCGCACGAGTGGTGGCGCACGGGGTGACGCTGGAGGCCGAGCAGGTCCTGGCCCGCGCGTACGAGGAGTACGGCGGGGAGCTGCTGCGGATCGGTGTGGAGAAGGCGGCGCCGCTGGGCGGCTTCACGGGCTGGACGCCGGCCCGGGTCGTGACGCAGTGGAGCAGCCGGTGACCGTGCACTTCATCGGCGCCGGGCCCGGCGCCGCCGACCTCATCACCGTGCGCGGCCGGGACCTGCTCGCCCGGTGTGGTGTCTGCCTCTACCCGGGCAGCATGACGCCTCCGGACCTGCTCGCGTACTGCCCGCCCGGGGCCGAGCTCGTCGACACGGCGAACCTCAGCCTCGAGCAGATCGTCGCGAAGCTGGTCGAGGCGCACCGGGCCGGGCACGAGGTCGCGCGGCTGTGCTCGGGCGATCCGTCGCTCTACAGCGCCGTGGCCGAGCAGGTGCGGCGGCTCGACGCGGCCGGGGTTCCCTACGACGTCGTCCCCGGCGTGCCCGCCTTCGCCGCTTCCGCCGCCGTGCTGAAGCGGGAGCTCACCGTGCCCGAAATCGGGCAGAGCCTGGTCATCACCCGGGTTCAGGCGCGCTCCACGAAGATGCCGTCCGGCGAAACCCTCGCCGCCTTCGCCGCGACCGGGGCCACGCTCGCGCTGCACCTCGCCATCAACCACGTCGAGCGGGTGGCCGGGGAACTCAAGCCGCACTACGGCGATGACTGCCCTGTCGCCGTCGTCGCGCTGGCGAGCCAAGCCGGGGAAACGGTCGTGCGCGGGGTGCTCGGCGAGCTGCCCTCGCTGGTCCGCGAAGCCGGGATGACGCGCGCCGCCACCATCTTCGTGGGGCGGGTGCTCGCCGCCACGGACTTCCCCGACAGCTTCCTCTACTCGAGTGCCCGTGACCGGGCGAACCAACCGGAGTCGTTGTGACGGAACTGCGCTGGGGCCTGCTGGCCGCCGGGACGATCGCCGCCCACTTCGCCGCGGGCGTCGACGAAAGCAAGCACGGTGTCCTCGGCGCCGTCGCGGCGCGGGACGCCGGGCGCGCGCGGGAGTTCGCCACGCGTTTCGACATCCCGAAGGCCTACGGCAGCTACGAAGAGCTCCTCGCCGACCCCGACGTCGACGCCGTGTACGTCTCGACGCCGCACGCGCTGCACAAGCAGTGGGCCATCGCCGCCGCCGAAGCCGGGAAGCACGTGCTGTGCGAGAAGCCGCTGACGATCACCGCCGCCGATGCCGAGGAGGTGATCGCCGCGGCCCGCGCGAACGACGTCTTCCTGATGGAGGCGTTCATGTACCGGCTGCACCCGCAGACGCGGCGGCTGGCCGAGCTGATCTCCTCCGGTGCCATCGGCGAGGTCCGCGCGGTGGACACCACCTTCTCCTTCGACAGCAACCCGGAGGAGACCGCCCGGCTGAGCGATCCGGCGCTCGGCGGCGGCGGGATCCTGGACGTCGGCTGCTACTGCACGTCGCTGGCGCGGCTGGTCGCGCAGGCCGCGACCGGGCAGGACGTCGTCGAGCCGTCCGAGGTCAGCGGGATGGCGCACCTGTCCGCCACCGGCGTCGACGAGTGGGCGACCGGCCTGCTGCGGCTGCCCGGGGACATCCTCGCGACCATCTCCTGCGGCATCCGGCTGACCCGCGAGGACGGCATCCGCGTCTTCGGTTCGGCCGGGCAGATCCACATCCCGCAGCCCGCGTGGATCCACCCGCTGCGCAAGCCCGGCGTCTCGGAGATCATCCTGACCCCGGCCGGCGGCGAGCCGGAGGTCATCGAAGTCGAAGCCACCCAGGGCGTCTTCGCGCGCGAAGCCGACCACGTCGCCGCGCACGTCGAAGACCGGCAGGCCCCGGAGCTGACCTGGGCGGAGACCCTCGCCAACCTGCGTACGCTGGACCGCTGGCGCGAGGCCGTCGGCTACGGGCGTCCCTCGTGATCCTCATCCTCGGCGGGACCGGCGAAGCCCGGCAGCTCGCCGAAGCGCTCACCACGCGCGAAGTGCGCGTTGTGTCTTCGCTGGCGGGGCGTGTCGCGCGGCCGAAGCTGCCCGTCGGCGAAGTGCGCGTCGGCGGCTTCGGCGGCCCGGAAGGTCTCGCCGCGTACCTGCGCGAGAACCGGATCGACGCCGTCGTGGACGCGACCCACCCCTTCGCCGAGCGCATCGGCGCGAACGCGGCGAAAGCGGCCGAGCTGACGAAGACTCCGCTGCTCCGGCTCGCACGGCCGGGCTGGCAACCGGGTCCGCAGGACGTCTGGCACTGGGCCGACGACCTCGCCGACGCCGCCCGTCAGCTCCCCCACCTGGGCAACCGCGTGTTCCTGACCAGCGGCCGCCAGGGTCTGCCCGCCTTCGCGCACCTCGACGACCTGTGGTTCCTGATCCGCTGCGTCGACCCGCCCGAGCCGCCGCTGCCGCGGCACCACGAGCTGATCCTCGCCCGCGGACCGTACGAGGTGGCCGCCGAGCGGGAGCTGCTCGGCCGGGTCGACGTCCTGGTCACCAAGGACTCCGGCGGCGCGCAGACCAGCGCGAAACTGACCGCCGCCCGCGAACTCGGGAAGCCCGTCCTGGTGGTCCGGCGGCCGCCGCGGCCGCGGACGGAGACCGCCGAAACCGTCCCCGCCGCCGTCGAATGGGTCCTGCACCGATGATCGAAGAGTTCTACGAAGTCCTGCGCAAGCGACGGGACGTCCGCGGCGAGTTCACCGGCGAGCCGATCCCCGAAGCCACGCTGACGCGGATCCTCGAGGCCGCGCACGCCGCGCCGAGCGTCGGGCTCACCCAGCCGTGGGACTTCGTGCTGGTCGACGACGTCGCGACGCGGGAGAAGTTCGCCAAGCACGTCCACGACGAGCGCGAGGTCTTCGCCGGGCAGCTCGCCGAAGACCGGGCGAGCACCTTCGCGAACATCAAGATCGAGGGCATCCTCGAGTCGAGCCTCGGCATCGTCGTCACCTACGACCCGGCGCGCGGCGCGCCCGACGTGCTCGGACGGCACGCCATCGCCGACGCCGGCCTCTACTCGGTGTGCCTGGCGATCCAGAACCTCTGGCTGGCCGCGACCGCGGAAGGCCTTGGCGTCGGCTGGGTCAGCTTCTACCGCGAGCCGTTCCTCGGCGAGCTGCTCGGCATCCCGGACGGCGTCCGCCCGGTCGCGTGGCTCTGCGCCGGACCGGTGAGCAAGCTGGAGACCGTGCCCGACCTGGAGCGCCACGGTTGGCGGAGCCGCCGTCCCCTGTCCGCGGCGATACACCACGGGCGGTTCACCCCGCGTGACCCGGGGGCTGCGTCAGCCGCCGACGTCTGACCCGTTAGCGTTGCGCCGATGCGTCTGATTGCCGTAGCGCTGGGGTTGCTCTCGGCCTTGTGCGCGCTGGCTTTCCCCTTCCTGCCGGTGGTGCAGGACACGGCGGAGGTCGTCTGGCCGACCGGCAGCGACACCCGCTCCGTCAACGCGCCCTTGACCGGGTACTGGGCGCAGGACCTGCGTGCCGAGCTGCCGTGCGCGACCATCCGTTCGGTCGACGCCCGGACGAACGGTCCGGGCCTGCTGTTCGCCACCGTGCCGGACGGCCGCACCGACCCGAACGCCGGCAAGGGCGTCGGCCTGCAGCTGCGCATCGACAACGGCGTGCTGTTCGCCTCCAGCCAGGGCCAGCAGATCGCCCAGCAGCCGCTGCCCGCCGAAAAGTGCGACGTCGAGCTGGACGTCGACGCGACGCAGATGACACTGGCCGTGGCCGGGACGCCGATCTTCCACACCGGAGGCGACGTCCGCCCGCGCCTGGTCGGCATCTACTCGTCGATCAACTCGAGCAAGGACCCGATCACCGGCCTGCACGTCTCGGTCGTGCCGGACACGCGGTACCAGACGTCGCCGACCGCGCTGAAGATCGTCGTCGGCGTGCTCGCCGTGCTGTCGCTGATCGGCTGCCTGATCGCGGTCTGGCGCCGCGACTCCGGCTTCGCCCGGCGCGCGCCGCGCTGGGCGCCGGTCGGCTGGTGGCGGCTGACCGCGCGGGACGCCACGGTGATCGTCGCGCTGGGCGCGTGGGTCTTCATCGGGCCGGTGACCTCGGACGACGGCTACATCCTCACCATGGCCCGTGTCACCGAGGCGACCGGCTACCTGACGAACTACCACCGCTGGTTCGGCGTCGCGGAGGCGCCGTTCGGCTGGTTCTACCACGTCTACGAGCTGATGACGCACGTCAGCACGGTGCCGCCGTGGATCCGGCTGCCGTCGTTCCTGCTCGGCGTGCTCAGCTGGCTGCTGATCAGCCGCGAGGTGATGCCGCGGCTGGGCAGCCAGATCCGCACCAGCCGCCCGGCCAGCTGGGCCGCCGCGACGGTGTTCCTGATCTGGTGGATGCCCTACAACAACGGCGTCCGGCCGGAACCGGTGGCCGCGCTCGGCTCGCTGCTGGCGATCTGCGCGGTCGAGCGCACGCTGGTGACGCGGCGGCTGCTGCCGCTGTGCCTCGGCCTGACCGCGGCCGGGTTCACCCTGGCCGCGACGCCGACCGGGCTGATCGCGGTGGCGCCGTTCCTGGTCGCCGCGCGCCCGCTGTTCAAGCTGGTCCGCCAGCGCGCGAACGAAAGCGGCTGGCTGCCGGTGCTCGCGCCGGTCGCCGCCGCGGGGCTGCTCGTGCTGGTCGTCGTGTTCGCCGACCAGACGTTCGCGACCGTCCAGGAAGCCACCCGGATCCGCACCCAGGTGGGCCCGAACCTGTCGTGGTTCCAGGAACTCGCGCGCTACCAGCTGCTGTTCGCCGACCTGCCGGACGGCTCGGCGCCACGCCGGTTCCCGGTGCTGCTGGTCGTGCTGTGCACCGCCACCTGCCTGGTGGTGCTGCTGCGCCGCAGCCGGATCCCCGGCGCGGCGCTGGGCCCGGCGCGACGGCTGATCGGCACGACGGCACTGTTCTTCCTGCTCCTGGCCCTGACGCCGACGAAGTGGACGCACCACTTCGGCGCGTTCGCCGCGGTCGGCGCCTCGATGGCGGCACTGGCCGCGCTCGCCACCAGCTCGACGGTGCTGCGGTCCCAGCGCAACCGCGCGGCCTTCCTCGCCGCGCTGCTGGTGGTCGCCGCGCTGGCCGCGACCGGGCCGAACACCTACTGGTTCGTCTCCCGCCTCGGCGTCCAGTGGACGAACGTGGCGCCGTCGATCGGCGGCATCCCGCTGTCGACGATCCTGCTGGCCGCGGCCGCGATCGCCGGGATATACGCGTTCGTCGAGAACGTCCGCGCGCACCGGCCGGGCCTGCCGGCCCAGCCCCAGGAAGGCCGGCTGCGCGCGCTGCGGCTCGGGTCGCTGTCGCTGGTGGTGGTCTGCGGCCTGGTCGCGGCGGGCGAGTTCGTCACGATGGCGTGGGCGATCCACAACCAGTCCGGCAGCTACAGCCTGGGCGCGGCGAACGTCGGGCACCTGTTCGGCAAGAGCTGCAACCTCTCCGACCACGTGATGGTCGAGCGCGACGCGGCGACGAGCATCCTGCACCCGCAGGCCGAGCAGCGGACCGTGGCGGAGAAGCCGAAGGAGACCGACTCGCCGCTGCCGAACCCGGACTCCGACAACGGCCGCGTCCAGACCGGCTTCCACACGCGCCCGGTCGACGACAAGGACCCGCTGGCCGAGCCGCCGCACGGGTTCACGCCGGAGAAGGTGCCGATGTGGTCGAGCTACCTCGACCCGGAGACGCGCGCCGGCCGGCTGCGCAGCGACTGGTACGCGCTGACGGAGAAGCCGGCGGACGGCCAGATCGTGGTCGCGACGGCGGGGGCGGCCCGCCGCCCGACGTCGGTCAGCCTCGACTACGGCGTCGACACCCCGGACGGGGTGAAGGTCCTGCGCAGCCAGTTCATGCTCCCGCCGGGCGCGGGCACCAACGGCTGGAACGACACCCGCATCAACCTGCGCGACCTCCCGCCGGAGACGAACGCGGTCCGCATCAACATCGTCGACAACGACCTGACGGAGGACGGCTGGATCGCGGCGTCGGCCCCGCGCGTCCCGACGTTCACGACCCTGACCGACCGCATCGGCTCGAAGCCGGTGTACGTGGACTGGCCGGCGTCGTTCGTGTACCCGTGCGTCCAGCCGGTGACGTCCCACGACGGTATCTCCCAGGTCCCGGACTACCGCATCACGGCGGGGGGCTTGGCGGACGAGGCCCAGTGGGCGTCCTCGACGAACGGCGGCCCGATCGGGTGGCTGGAGGAGCTGGCGGAGGAGCCGGAGGTGCCGAGCTACCTGATCGGCCAGCCGAGCCAGTCGTGGGGGCAGCTGCTGCAGATCGAGCCGTTCACCGAGGGTATCGCGCCGACGGTGGTGCACGGGGAGAAGACGGTGCCGGGCTGGTGGTCGCCGGGTCCGGGGCCGCGGCAGCCGAACGGCAAGGACCCGACGCGCTGACGAGGTGAGGCCGGGCCGGGGCCCGGCCTCACGTCAGTAACTGCGGGGCGTCCAGACGATGCCGTTCTCCGCTCGGGTGCGCGACGAGCCCACGATCAGCAAGCAACGCATGTCCACCGTGGACGGATCGAGCTCACCCAGTGTCGTGATGCGGATGTCCTCCTCCGGGCCGCCCACGTCCCGGGCCACGACAACCGGCGTAGAAGCAGCGCGGTGGCGCAACAGAACCTCACGCGCGTCCGCCAGCTGCGTCGTCCGGGTACGCGAAGCGGGGTTGTACAACGCCAGCACCAGGTCCGCCGCGCCCGCCGCCTCCAAGCGCTTCTCGATGACTTCCCACGGCTTCAGCCGATCCGACAGCGACAGCACGCAATAGTCGTGGCCCAGCGGCGCGCCCACCCGGGATGCCGCCGCCTGGGCCGCTGTCACGCCCGGGACGATCCGGACGCGCACTCCGGTGCCGTGGCCCGCGGCGACTTGCTCCAGGACCGCCGACGCCATCGCGAACACCCCCGGGTCACCCGAGGACACCACCGCGACCCGGGCCCCGGCGGCAGCCAACGACAACGCCTCGCGCGCGCGGTCCGCTTCCACCCGGTTGCCCGATGCGTGCCGCTGCTGGCCCGCCTTCTGCGGGACCCGCGCCACATACGGCCCGTAGCCGACGATGTGCTCGGCCGCCGAAAGCTCCGCGGCCGCCTCGGGGGTCAGCCACTCGGGGCCGGCCGGGCCCAGGCCCACGACGACGACCTCGCCACCGGACGCAGGGACACCGGAAGCAGGGACCGGAGCAGGCGAAGGCGGAGCAACCCGGGACGCGTAAGCCGGCGAAGGCAGCAACGCCAGTGAGAAGTACGGCACGGACGCAGGGTCCACCGAGGCCAGTGGCTCGATCCGCTGCTGCCCCCACGTGGCCCGCTCGACGAAGACGGCGTCGTCCAGCTTTCCCGCCTCCGCGAACGCCTCTCGCACCGACGAGAACGTCCGCCCCAGCTTCAGCACCGCCGCCGCCTCGGTGTCCGCCAGGCGGCGGGCCAGTTCCGGGGCCGGGAGCGTGCCCGGGAGGACCGTCAGCACCTCGTCGCGCTGGACCAGGGGGCGGCCGATGACCGATGCCGCCGCGCTCACCGATGTCACGCCCGGGACCACCACCGCGTCGAAACGGCCCGCGAGCCGCTCGTGCATGTACATGTACGAGCCGTAGAAGAACGGGTCGCCTTCGCACAGCAGGACCACGTCGCGGCCCGCGTCGAGGTGCTCGGCCAGTCGCTTCGCGCTCAGCTCGTAGAAGTCCGCGATCGCGCCTTCGTAGCCGCCCGGGTGGTCGGTCGTCTCCGTCGTCACCGGGTAGACGAGCTTCTCCTCGATCTGCCCCTCGCGCAGGTACGGCTCGGCGACCGAACGCGCGATGCTCCGGCCGTGCCGCGCGCAGTGGTACGCGATCACCGACGCCTCGGAAATCAAGTGTGCCGCCTTGACCGTCATCAGTTCCGGGTCGCCGGGGCCGAGCCCGACGCCGTAGAGCGTGCCGGTCATTCCTCTGCGCTCGCAAGGGCGTTGATCGCCGCGACGGCCATCGCGCTGCCGCCACGGCGGCCGTGCACCACCAGGTAGGGCGCGGGCGCCCGCTTGGCGAGCTCCACTTTGGACTCCACCGCGCCGACGAAACCGACCGGGACGCCGATGATCGCCGCGGGCGCGCCGACGCCTTCGTCGAGGATCTCCAGCAGGCGGAACAACGCCGTCGGCGCGTTGCCGATCGCCACCACCGAACCGGGCAGCTTGTCGCGCCACAGTTCCAGTGCCGCGGCCGAACGCGTGGTGCCCATGCGTTCGGCCAGCCCGGGCACCGCCGGGTCCGACAGCGTGCAGAGCACTTCGTTGTCCGCAGGCAGGCGACGGCGGGTGACGCCGCTGGCGATCATCTGCGCGTCGCACAGGATCGGCGCGCCGGCCTCCAGTGCCGCGCGGCCGGACTCGACGACGTCGAGCGTGTAGCGCAGGTCGTCGACCAGATCGACCATGCCGCAGGCGTGGATCATCCGGACCGCCAGGCCGGCCACGTCGTCGGGCAGGATCGCCAGGTCCGCCTCCTCGCGGATCGTGGCGAACGAGTGCCGGTAGATCTCGGCACCGTCCCGCAGGTAGTCGATCACAGCTTCCCTTCCATCTCGTCGAGCGGCACCCAGCGGCCGTCGATGCGGTAGCCCCCCGCTTCGGCGACAACGTCCACATGGGACTGCGACGGCTTCCCGCACCGCCGTTCGCAGCCCGAGAAGTGCGCACGCAGACCCGGCCGGAACACCGCGTCGGCCCGGACGTCGGCGCGCGACTTCGCGCAGCCGGGACGGCCGGTGCACGCGGTGGTCCCCAACGCCTCGCCGCCGAAGCCCAGCCGCGCGAAGACGTCGGCGGGCACGTCCGGCAGCACCACGGACTTCCACGGCGTGACCACCGCGGTCCCGAACTCCGCCAGCGCCCGCGCCTGCGCGGCGGACAGCTGCCCGAAGCGCGGCACGACACCGGCCGCGAAGCCGCCGTCCCGCTCGATCAGCCCGGCCGGGACCCGGGCGTCGGCATGCGGCACCGGTGTCCCGCGCCAGGCCGGGTCGTCGAGTTCGGCGACGCGCCACGCGGAACCCCGCACCCGGCCGAACTCCAGCGCGACCTCGACGAGCGCCGCGACGGCGTCGGCACGCGCCACCCGCCGTCCGGTGTCACCGCCGGCGAGCAGCAGTGTTCCCTCGGCCGGACCGGTGGCCAGCCAGCAGACGTCGGCGCCTTCGCCGGCTACGTCACCGCGGCCGTCGTCGAAGGCGAAGAGGAACCGCCCGGGCAGCGCCGCCAGCTCCGGCGTCGAACACAGCGCGGCATCCAGCGAAGCCGCGAGACCGCGGACGTCGGCGAGGCCGCCGCGCACCCCGCTCAGCGGCGACGCGAGAACGTTGCGGACCCGCTCGTGCGACGGCGACGGCAGCAGGTCGGCGTCGGTCAGCCGGGCCGCGAGACCGGGGCGGGTGACGCCGCGGAGCTGGACGTTGCCGCGCGAAGTGAGGTGGAGGTCGCCGTCGCCGCACGCTTCGGCGGCGTCGGCCAGCGCACGCAGCTGCACTGCGGAAATCGTGCCGCCGGGCAGCCGGACCCGGGCCAACGGCCCGTCGGCGGCGTCGTGCGTTGCGAAAACACCGGGGCACGCGTCGGCTCGCACACGTGCTGGGGTCGGCATGGGGTCACTGTAGCTGGCGGTTCGGCGGGTCCGGCGGGTCCGGCGGGTCCGAACGGGGCCGGATCCGGGCCGTTCCGGCGTCCAGGTCCACGTCACGCCAGGGTGGCGCGCCTTCGGCGTCCTGCTCGACGAGCATCGACATCGTTTCCCGGTGTTCCAGCTCACGCCGTTTGGTCCCGTAGAGGAAGGCGGTGGTCTCCTCGATGTAGGTGGCGGACAGCCGCGCCTTGAAGCGCGAGCCGTCCTTGCGCGGGCGCAGCTCGATCGCCGCCATGATCAGCAGGACCACCACGCCGCCCGGGAGGGCGAGCCCCAGCCAAGTTCCCATGCCCGGCGAACCGGGTGACCGCGGGTCAAGTTCCCGGGGCAGCAGAACTCTCGTGAGATGTAGTAGGTGTGCTACATTTCATCGCACCAGTCAGATGGGGGTAACCACGATGAGAGATCCGGACGATCCCGTCGTCCGCGTGCGCGGGCTGCGGATGCGGTACGGCACCAACGACGTGCTCCACGGCGTCGACTTCGAGGCGTACCGGGGAGAGGTCGTCTGCCTGCTCGGGCCGAACGGCGCGGGCAAGACGACGACGATCGAGATCCTCGAGGGCTTCCGCATGCGGTCGGCAGGCGAGGTCAGCGTGCTGGGCACCGACCCGGCCCACGGCGGCGAGGACTGGCGGGCACGGCTGGGGGTCGTGCTCCAGTCCTGGCGTGACCACGGGAAATGGCGGGTCCGCGAGCTGCTCGCGCACCTCGGCCGGTACTACGCGCCGTACTCGTCGGCGTCCCACCCGCGGCCGTGGAACGCCGACGAGCTGATCGAAACGGTCGGGCTCACCGAGCACGCGGGCAAGAAGCTCAAGCAGCTCTCCGGCGGCCAGCGGCGGCGGCTCGACGTCGCCATCGGCATCGTCGGGCGGCCCGAGCTGCTGTTCCTCGACGAGCCGACAGCGGGCTTCGACCCGGAGGCACGGCGCGAGTTCCACGACCTCGTGCACCGGCTGTCCGACGAGCTCGACACGACGATCCTGCTGACCACGCACGACCTCGACGAAGCCGAGAAGCTGGCCGACCGGATCCTCATCCTCAACGGCGGCCGCATCGTCGCCGACGGCTCGGCCGATGCGCTGAGCAGGCAGATCTCCGGCGAGGCCGAGGTCCGCTGGAGCATCGACGGCCAGCGCTTCGTGCACTTGACGACCGAAGCGACGAAGTACGTGTACGAGCTGTTCAAGCAGCACGGCGAGGCCGTCGCGGACCTCGAGGTCCGGCGCGCTTCGCTCGAGGACACCTACATGACGCTGGTCCACCGCGCCGAGACCGGCGGCGAGACGGAGCTCGGCCTCCAGGAAGCGGGTGCGCGATGAACGCCAGGACCGCCGCCCTGCGCTCCGGGCTGGCCCGCGGCTGGATCGAGTTCAAGCAGACGTGGACCAACGCCGACGACGTCGTCGGCCAGTGCGTCTTCGTGGTGCTCTTCCTCGGCACCCTGTTCTTCATGCGGAACGCAACCCTGCCCGGGACGTCGTTTTCGCTCGGCGCGGCGACCGTGCCCAGCGTGCTGGGCGCGGGCATCGTGTTCCAGGGCCTGACCGGCGCGGCGGGCCACCTCGCGATCGACCGCGAGGACGGCACGCTGCTGCGGGCGAAGGCGACCCCGAACGGGATGCTCGCGTACCTGATCGGGAAGACGACGACGCTGTCGCTCGCCCAGCTCACCGGCCTGCTCGCAGTCCTGATCCCGTGCCTGTTCCTGTTCCCGACGCTGGCGCCCGGTGGCGTCTGGTCGTACCTGCACCTGCTCGCGGTGCTGTTGATCGGCTTCTTCGCGACGATGCCGATCGGCGCGGCACTGGGGTCGCTGACCAACAGTGCACGCTCGGTCGGCCTGATCACCTTGCCGGTGATGGGCTTGGGCGCGATCTCGGGGATCTTCTACCCGATCACCGCGTTGCCCGACTGGGTCCAGGGCATCGCCCAGGTGTTCCCGATGTACTGGCTGGGCCTCGGAATGCGCTCGGCGCTGCTGCCGGACAGCGCGGTCGTCGTCGAGATCGGCCAGTCGTGGCGTCCGCTGCCGACCCTGGCGGTGCTCGTCGCGTGGTCCGTGATCGGATTGGCGCTGGCCCCGGTGCTGCTCCGCCGCATGGCGCGGCGGGAAGCGGGTTCGTCGGTGGCCCAGCGTCGGGAGAAGGCCATGCAGCGTGTGGGGTAGCAAATGAGTGAGGTCGTCTACAACCGGATCGCGATGCTGCGCGCGGAGCGGTCGATCTCACGGCGGGAGCTGGCCGAGGCGCTCGGCGTGCACTACCAGACGATCGGCTACCTGGAACGCGGCGAGTACAGCCCGTCGCTGTACCTGGCCCTGCGGATCGCGGAGTTCTTCGAGGTGTCCGTGGAAGTGCTGTTCTCCACGAAGCCCTTCCCGCGGCTGGGTGAGCGGTCCGCCTAGGGCTTGGCCAGCTCGGCCTCGGTGAGCGCCCGGACGACGCCGTCGCGTCGTTCGGGCGACTCCCGCACCGTCCGGCTCATTTCCACGTGCAGGAACACCGTGTCGTCCGCCGCCGCGAGTTTGCCCTGGACGTTCTTCGTCCCCTCCAGCGCGCCGCAGCGTTCCTCCCACGCGCGGCAGACCGCGAAGCCGTCCGCCGTCAAGCGCGTCGCCGTGCGGCGGGCCGCGTCGCCGGCCACCGATGCTCCCGACGACAGCACGATGTCCGTCGACGGCAGGTTTTCGTCGTGGAAGCCGTGCAGCTGGACCTGCGGCAGCCCGCGCCCGGCCAGCGCCGAGGCCACGACGTGGAACACGGAATCCTCTTCGTGCGCGACATCGGCTTTGCTGTCGTCGGCCTTGCGGTGCGCGCCCGCCACCATCAGCACCGCGCCGGGCGTGCGCCGGAACAGGTCGACGCCGAACAGCTCCGTCCGCAGGTCGAAAGCCGGGTGCGGCACCTCGACGGCCAGCGACGGCGGGGCCGACCGGTCGATCACGTACATCCCCCACGCGCGTTCGGTGCCGGGTTCGTTGACGGCGACGGTGTACGGCCGCCCGGTTGCCGGGTCGACGCCGTCCCGGACCGAGAACCCGAGCTTTTCGAGGTCCGCCGCGCCCCGGCGGTCCAGGACCGCCGCGAATCCGGCCGCCGCCGTGCGACGTTCGTCGGATTTCGGTGAGCGGTACTCCTGGTCCGCGGACAGCTTCGAAACGAAGGCCGTTACCAGGGAATCCACACCGGCCTCCGTGGCGGGTTTCGGCGGTGCGTCGTCACCGAGGGTCAGCACCAAGGTCAGGACCAGGGCCAGCGCGAGGACCAAGCCGGCCACGCTGAGCAACATCCGCGGTCGGCTCATCACCATCCGGAGTGTACTGATGTCACCCATTGGTGAGTCCTAGGCGCCATTTGTCCCCCAATGGGGACAGTTGTAACGTCACCGCTGACCTCATTGATACCTTCACGTAACACGAACGGGTGGGTCCTTCGCGGCGGCCGCAGTGGCCGGCAGTCCTTCGGGACCGCGTGAGGCGAACGGGCCTGGGGAGACCCTCTTGACACAGGACGAGATCAGAACGGCGCGGTTGCGCGCGCAGATCCCGGAAGCGGGGTTCCCCCGCGGCGCCGGGGTCGCCTCGGCGACCGCGTTCGTCCTGCTGCTGCTCATCGCCGCCTTCACCGCGCTGTACCTGTCCACCGCGGGCCCGCTTTCCCTGATCCGCGCAAACGACAACGCCGGCCGGGTGCCCGACGAGGTGACCGCGGGCCGGGAGCGCATCGCCTCCGGTCTCGCGCAGAGCGTCGCGACCTCGGCGACGGCCGCCGCGGCTGACCTCCAGGTCGCCGCCGGATCCGGCGTGTTCGACACCACGGACGACAACGCTCTTCTCACCCGCCTGGGTGAAACCTACGAGGACTGGCGCGGCCTCGCCGTCTACGACCCGGCCGCGCAGAAGGTGGTGGCCACCCGCGGCGAACCGGTGCCGGTCGAGACGCTGCGCGGGGTCGCCGTCGCGAACCTCACCGTCCGCCCGGTCGCCCGTCCCGGCGACACGCCGCTCGTGCTGACCGCGCTCCCGCTCACCGGTCCCCGCGCCGGCCGGGTCCTCGTCGTCTCGACCGCCCTGCGCACCACCGCCCGCGAGCTCGACAAGGACACCCAGCAGCAGATCCGCCTGGTCACCGCGGACGGCGCGGTCCTGCACACGCACGGCTCCGACGTCGCCGCGACCGACACCCCGGCCCAGGAGCTGCTCGCCCGCGCGGCCACGGCGGCCGCTGCCGGGCAGACCGGCGTCCTCACCGGGGCTGCCGTCGCCGAGAAGGGGAAGGAACGGGCCCCGGTCGTCGCCTACGCACCGGTCTCCCCCGCCGGCATCGGCGGCAGTCTCGGCCTGTCCGTCGTGGCGTTCGGCCGCTTCCCCGTCGAGGCCGTGCCGGTGCGCTGGCCCGGCCTGGTCCCCGCCGCCACGCTGCTCGCGCTGGCTGTGGCGGGCTTCCTCCTGCTGCGGCGGACCGTGGTCGCGCCGATCCGGCGGCTGCGCACCGACGCCCTCGCCGTCGCGGCCGGGGTGCTCGGCAAGCCGGTCCGGCAGTCGCGGATCCGGGAGGTCAACCGCGTCACGGCCGCCCTCGAACGCTCCCGGTCCAAGCTGCGGCGCCGCAAGCCCGCGCCGAGGCTGCGCCCGTTCCTCTCCGCCCAGCTCGTCATCGGGGCCGTCGCGCTGGCCCTGCTCGGCTGGTCGGGGACGGTCGCCGCGACGCTCGGCCGTCAGCACGCCGAGGTGTCGCCGACCATGCTGAGCGAACACGGCGTCCGCATCACGCGCTCGGCCGACACCCTGCGCCGCAGCCTCGCCGAAGGCCTCTCCGACCTGCAGTCCGTCGCCCGGCTGGGCAAGGGCAAGGAGCCGGAGCAGCTGCGCGGCATGCTCGACCGGCTCGCCGGCAGCGAGAGCCGGTTCCGCAGCGTCTACGTCGCCGACGCCGAAGGCGCGGTCCGGCTGCAGGCCGGTCGCGATTCGCTGCGCGAGCCCGGGAAGCTGCCCGACGGCGAAGGCCTCCGCCAGCACAACACGAGCGGGCGCGTCCCGATCGTCTACGCGTTCACGCCGCTGCCGGACTCGAAGAACGTCCTGGTCGGCGAGTACGACGTGCCGCGGATGGCCGAGTTGCTCGGCTCCGCGGGCGGCCGGGTCCGGGTCGTCGACGAAGGCAAGCACACGATCGCCGACACCGAAGGCTACCTCGCGTTCTCCCCGCTGACCGACGCGACGCTGATCAAGAACGTCGATGCCGCGCAGTCCGGCAAGGACGCCCGCGAGACGACGGCGTCCGCGCTGGTCGCGGCGCAGCGCCTGGCCGAGCGGGGTCCCGCCGCGGCGCTGAAGTGGGTCGTCGTCGCCGAGCAGCCGGTCGGCTCGCTCGGGGTCGCGGACAACACGGTGCGCTCGGGCGCGCGGGTCGCCGCGCTGCTCACCGCCGTCGTCGCGCTGCTGCTGTTCGCCTGGCACCTGCTGGTGGTCGTGCGCCCGCTGCGGCGGGTCGGCGACGAGGCACGGCGGATCGCGGCCGGCGACACCGGCGCCGTCGTCTACCCGCAGCGCCAGGACGAGATCGGCACCATCGCCTCCTGCGTCGAGATCTGCCGCCAAGCCCTGACCGACGGGCGCGACCGGCTCGGCGAGGTCCGGCGGCCGACGGGCGCGGCGACCGACGAGACCGAGCTGATCCAGAGGATCGTGGACGAGCCGGAGCCGCGGCGGCGGCCCGCCCGGACGCCCGAGGAGAAGGCGAAGAACGACTACCTCAGCTGGCTGGACGGGGCCGGGGTCTGACGTGACGTTCCTCTACGTCGTGCTGCTCACAGCGTCGGCGGCGATGCTGGCCGCCGGGATCGCCGAACAGCGACGGCACTACCGGCACCTGAACAGCATCCCGACGCGCGTGCTGGTCAACGGCATCCGCGGCAAGTCGTCCATCACCCGGCTCTGCGCGGGCGCCCTGCGCGGCGGCGGGCTCGTCACGACGGCGAAGACGACCGGCACCGCGGCCCGGTTCATCCACCCCGACGGCAGCGAGGAGCCGGTCTACCGCAAGTTCGGCATCGCCAACGTCGTCGAGCAGATCGGGATCGTCCGCCGCGCCGCGGCGTACCGGCCGGACGCGCTGGTCATCGAGTGCATGGCCGTCATGCCGGACCTGCAGGAGATCAACCAGAGCAAGCTCATCCGCTCGACCATCGGCGTGCTGTGCAACGTCCGCGAAGACCACCTCGCCGAGATGGGCCCGACGCTCGACGACGTCGCCCGGTCGCTGAGCCGGTCGATGCCGGTCGGCGGGATCTGCCTCACCGCCGAGCAGGACCGGCTGCACATCCTGCAGGAGGAGGCCGACAAGCGGGACTGCGAGCTCATCGCCGTCGACCCCGAATCCGTCACCGACGCGGAGATGCGCCGCTTCAGCTGGATCACGTTCAAGGAGAACGTCGCCATCGCCCTCGCCGTGGCGGAGCTGCTCAACGTCAACCGGCAGCTCGCGCTCGAAGGCATGTGGGCCGCGCCGCCCGACCCGGGCGTGCTGCAGGTCCACCAGTACCGCGCCGGCCGCCGTCTCCTGCGCTTCGCCAACGTCTTCGCCGCGAACGACCCCGAATCGACGTTGATGAACATCGACCAGCTCCGCCGCCAGGGCGCGATCACCGACCCGCTGCACGTGATCATCAACTGCCGCCCCGACCGGGTCGAGCGCAACGGCCAGATGGGCGCGCTCATCCCGAAGATCGCCCCGGAACGGGTAGTGCTGATCGGCGAGCCGACGCGCAGTGCCCGCGCCGCCATCCCCAGCGAGTGGCACGACCGCGTCGTCGACCTGGGCGGTTCGCGGTCGCCGCGTGACCTGCTGCGCGGGATCGTCGGCGGCGTCGGGCGGCAGGCGTCGCTGATCGCCATCGGCAACATCCACGGCCAGGGGGAACTGCTCATCGAGGAACTCGCCAAACTGGAACCGGTCGCCTGATGCTCACCACGTCCCTCGCCCCCGAGGTCGCCACCGTCGGCCTGGCCATCGGCCTGCTGCTGTCGCTGGTCTGCTACCTGACGACGAACCTGTCGCCGGGCGGCATGATCACCCCCGGCTGGATCGCGCTGACCATGGTCGAGGACTACCGCCGCGCGGCGATCATCGTGCTGATGACGGCGCTGACGTTCGGCGGCACGAAGCTGCTGCAGCGCATGGTGATCCTGTACGGCAAGCGGCTGTTCGCGGCGGTCGTGCTGCTCGGCGTGGTGCTGCAGACGACGTTGCTGATCTTCCTGCAGGCCGACTTCCCGCTGTTGTTCGTGCACCAGACGCTCGGGTTCGTCGTGCCCGGCCTGGTCGCCTACCAGCTGGTGCGGCAGAAGCCGGTGGCCACGATGCTCGCCACCGGCGGGGTGAGCCTGGCCAGCTACGCGGTCCTGATCAGCGGGGTGCTGGTCGGGCTGGTCCCGACGGTGTGAGGTGACGATGCGCAAGTCGCTCCGGATCGGCGTGCTGGCCGCGGTCATCGGCGTGTCGGGCACGGCGGCGGTCTACGTGGCCACCCAGGACCGGCAGGACATCACGGCCATCTCGGCGTCGGCCGCGCCCTCGGGCGCCGCGGTCACCGGCGGCTACACCTACGAGCGGCTGGAGAACCCGGCCCGCACGGTGGTCCGCGACGGCGCGGGCGCGCAGCTCGCGTCCTTCACCGACGGCTCCCGCACGGCGATGCTGACGGGCCGCTCGCGGACGTTCACCGAGCCGAGGTTCACCAAGGTCAGCATCACCTCGACGGCCTGGATCCGGCTCGCGCCGCAGGCGTGGCACGCGGGCGCGGAGAAGGAGGAGTGGTTCACCGACTGGCTGCCCAAGGCGGTCGGCGACCCGGACCCGGACATCCTCGCGATCGCCCTGCAGTACACCGACGGCGCGGCCGACCAGACCGCCAGGAAGCTGCGGATCGCCGGGGACGCCGACTTCGGCCCGGACAGCGCCGAGGGCAGGCTGGAGAAGTCGGATTTCTACGACTACCTGGGCATCGGCTGGGACTTCCCGGGCGGCGTCCGCGAGGCGGCGGAGCCGGCGCGGGCGCGGTCGCTGGACTGCTCCGGCTTCGTCCGGATGGTGTACGGCTACCGGTCGGGCTACCCGCTGCTGGGGACGAACACGAAGGGCCCGGGCCTGCCGCGCCGCGCGTGGGCGCTCTCGGAGCTCGGGCCGGGCACGGTGATCGTCCACGACGAGAAGAAGCAGGCGACGGACTTCAGCGCTCTCCAACCGGGTGACCTGCTGTTCTTCAACCTCGAGCCCCAGCTGGGCACGCAGGTGTCGCACACGGGCATCTACCTGGGCATCGACAGTGACGGCCACCACCGGGTGCTGTCCAGCCGGAAGGTCGCGAACGGCCCGACGTTCGGCGACGCCGGCGGGGTGTCGCTGATCGACGGGTCCGGGACGTACGCGAAGGCGTTCCGCGCGGCGAAGCGGCTCTGACGGTCACCGGCGCGTCTCGATCTCGATCCGCGGCCACGGGACGACGCTGATCCGCACCCGGATGTTCCGCTCGGGCGCGGCCAGGATCTTGTGCACCAGCAGCAGGACCACGCTCGCGGTCCAGCCGAGGATCAGCACCACCAGGAACAGCCATGCCCCCCATGGCAACGTGCTCACGCGAGCTCCTTCGACCGCCCGGCTGCCGGATGCTCCCCCCGCGCGGCGGTCACTGCGCAGCTCCGAGGATAGCCGCACACGTCACCTTGACGCCAGGTCAGCCGCACCGGAGAGTGGGTGCGATACCACGCGTCGGCAGGTGGAGGAACCCGGTGGAAGTCCGGGGCGGTCCCGCCACTGTCATCGGGGAGTGATCCCCGGGAGCCAGGAACTCCGGCCGGCGCGCCCGTCTACCCGGGGCGCGGACCCCGAGGAGGAACCTCGTGATCCTGCTTCTGTCCACTTCGGACACCGATCTGCTCAGCGCCCGTTCGGCCGACGCGGAATTCCGCCTGGCGAACCCGTCGCGCATCGACGTCGCCGAGCTGCCGGGCCTGCTCGAAGACGTGCGGATCGTGGTCGTCCGGATCCTCGGCACGCCGCGCAGCTGGCAGGACGGCCTGGACACGCTGCGGGCGTCGGGGGCGCACGTCGTCGTCCTGGGCGGGGAGCAGACGCCGGACGCCGAGCTGATGAAGCTCTCCACCGTGCCGGCCGGGATCGCCGCCGAGGCCCACGCCTACCTCGCGCAGGGCGGCCCGGCCAACCTCACCCAGCTGCACCGGTTCCTCTCCGACACGCTGCTGCTGACCGGTGACGGCTTCGAGCCGCCCGCCGAGCAGCCCGCCTGGGGCGTCCTCGAGCGCCCCGCGAAGAGCGACGGCCCGGTCATCGGCATCCTCTACTACCGCGCGCACCACCTGTCCGGGAACACCGCGTTCGTGCACGCCCTCGCCGACGAGATCGAAGCCGCCGGCGGGCGCGCGCTGCCGATCTACTGTGCTTCGCTGCGTACGCGCGAGCCGGAGATGATGGCCGAGCTGGGCCAGGTCGACGCCTTGCTGGTCACCGTCCTCGCCGCCGGCGGCACGCGGCCGTCCGAGGTGGGCGCGGGCGGGGACGACGAGGCGTGGGACGTCGCCGAGATGGCCGCGCTCGACGTCCCGATCCTGCAGGCGCTCTGCCTGACCAGCGACCGCGAGACGTGGGCGGCCAACGACGACGGCCTCTCACCGCTCGACGCCGGGAATCAGATGGCCGTGCCGGAGTTCGACGGGCGGCTGATCACGGTGCCGTTCTCGTTCAAGGAGCTCGACGAAGACGGCCTCCCCCGGTACGTGCCGGACGCCGAACGCGCGTCCCGGGTGGCGAAGATCGCGCTGGCGCACGCCCGGCTGCGGCACACCCCGCCGGCGGAACGCCGTATCGCGCTGATGCTGTCTGCGTACCCGACGAAGCACTCTCGCGTCGGCAATGCGGTCGGGCTGGACACGCCCGCGTCGGCCATCGAGCTGCTGCGGCGGATGCGCGCGGTGGGCTACGACCTGGGGCCGGACGCCTTCCCCGGCGTCGACCCGACCGGCACCGACCAGCCCGACGGCGACGCGCTGATCCACGCCCTGATCGCCGCCGGCGGCCAGGACCCGGAGTGGCTGACCGAGGAGCAGCTGGCCGGGAACCCGATCCGCGTCCCGGCCGCGCGGTACCGCGAGTGGTTCTCCGAATTGCCCGCCGAACTGCGTGAAGGCGTCGAGGAGCACTGGGGGCCGGCGCCGGGCGAACTGTACGTCGACAACGGCGACATCGTGCTGGCGTCGCTGCAGAGCGGCAACGTGATCATCATGATCCAGCCGCCGCGCGGGTTCGGCGAGAACCCCGTCGCGATCTACCACAACCCGGACCTGCCGCCGAGCCACCACTACCTGGCCGCGTACCGGTGGCTGGAGGAGGAGTTCGGCGCGCACGCCGTCGTCCACCTGGGCAAGCACGGGTCGCTCGAATGGCTGCCGGGCAAGACCGCGGGGCTCTCGGCGTCCTGCGCGCCGGACGCCGTGCTCGGGAACCTGCCGCTGGTCTACCCGTTCCTGATCAACGACCCCGGCGAGGGCGCGCAGGCCAAGCGGCGGGCGCACGCGACGATCGTCGACCACCTGATCCCGCCGATGGCGCGCGCGGAGTCCTACGGCGACATGGCGCGGCTGGAGCAGCTGCTCGACGAGCACGCGAACATCGCGGCGATGGACCCGGCGAAGCTGCCCGCCGTGCGCCAGCAGATCTGGACGCTGATCCAGGCCGCGAAGCTGGACCACGACCTCGGTGTCGAGGAACGCCCGCACGACGCGGAGTTCGACGACTTCCTGCTGCACATCGACGGCTGGCTGTGCGAGGTCAAGGACGCGCAGATCCGCGACGGGCTGCACGTCCTCGGGGCCGCGCCGACCGGCGAGGCCCGCGTCAACCTGGTGCTGGCGATGCTGCGCGCGTCCCAGATGTGGGGCGGCAAGCAGGGCGCGGTGCCGGGCCTGCGCTCGGCGCTGGGACTCAAGGAAGACGCGCCGATGTCCGAAGTGGACGCGGTGGAGAAGACGGCCCGCGAGCTCGTCCGGACGATGGAGATGCGCGGCTGGGACCCGACCGCGGTCGCTTCGGTGGCGCCGGACGCGCAGGTCGCGAAGGTGCTTTCCTTCGCGGCCGAGGAAATCGTGCCCCGGCTCGCGGGGACGACCGCCGAGCTGGACTCGGTGCTGCACGCGCTGGACGGCGGGTACATCCCGGCCGGGCCGAGCGGGTCACCGCTGCGCGGGCTGATCAACGTGCTGCCGACCGGGCGGAACTTCTACACGGTCGACCCGAAGGCGATCCCGAGCCGGCTCGCCTGGGAGACCGGGCAGGCCCTCGCCGACTCGCTGCTGAAGCGCTACCGCGAGGACACCGGCGACTGGCCGCGCTCGGTCGGGCTGTCGGTGTGGGGCACGTCGGCGATGCGGACCTCGGGCGACGACGCGGCGGAAGTCCTGGCGCTGCTGGGTGTCCAGCCGGTGTGGGACGAAGCCTCCCGGCGCGTCACCGGCATCGAGGCCATCCCGCTTTCGGAACTCGGCCGCCCCCGGATCGACGTCACGATCCGGATCAGCGGGTTCTTCCGCGACGCGTTCCCGCACGTGATCACGCTCATGGACGACGCGGTGCGGCTGGTGGCCGGGTTGGCCGAACCCCTCGACGAGAACTACGTGCGCGCGCACGTGGCCGCCGATCTGGCCACCCACGGAGACGACCGCCGCGCGACGACGCGGATCTTCGGGTCGAAGCCGGGCGCGTACGGCGCGGGCCTGCTGCCCCTGATGGACAGCGGCAACTGGCGCGACGACAAGGACCTCGCCGAGGTGTACGCGGTGTGGGGCGGCTTCGCGTACGGCCGCGACCTCGACGGCCGCCCGGCGCGCGAGGACATGGAAAACTCGTACAAGCGCATCGTGGTGGCGGCGAAGAACACGGACACGCGCGAGCACGACATCGCGGACTCCGACGACTACTTCCAGTACCACGGCGGGATGATCGCGACGGTGCGCGCCCTGACCGGCTCGGCCCCGGCGTCCTACGTGGGTGACAGCACGTCCCCGGACGCGGTCCGCACGCGCACGCTGGGCGAGGAGACGGCCCGCGTGTTCCGGGCGCGGGTCGTCAACCCGCGCTGGCTGGCGGCGATGCGCCGGCACGGCTACAAGGGCGCGTTCGAGCTGGCGGCCACAGTGGACTACCTGTTCGGCTTCGACGCCACGGCCGGCGTGGTCGGCGACTGGATGTACGAGAAGCTGACCGAGTCGTACGTGCTGGACGAGGTGAACCAGCAGTTCCTGCGCCAGGCGAACCCGTGGGCGTTGCGCGGGATCGTCGAGCGGCTTAACGAGGCGGCGGACCGCGGGCTGTGGGCCGAGCCGGATCCGGAGCTGCTGGAGAAGATGCGCGAGGTGTACCTGTCGCTGGAAGGCGACCTCGAGTCGGAGTAGAAACGCCCGGGAAACGCGGGCCGGAGTTGGGTGGCGGGCATGATCACCGCCGCTCCCCCGCGAACCCGCCCCTGGGCGCTTCCGCTCGTCTGCCTCGGCGCCGCCGTCCTCTACGCCTGGAAGATCGGCGACGGCCAGGTCGGGAACACCTACTACGCCGCCGCCGTCCGGTCGATGACGGAGAGCTTCACCAACTTCCTCTTCGGCTCCTTCGACCCCTACGGCGTCGTCACCGTCGACAAACCGCCGTTCGCGTTGTGGCCGCAAGCGCTTTCCGTGCTGGTCTTCGGCTACCACGGCTGGGCGCTGCTGCTGCCGCAGGTCCTCGAAGGCGTCGCGGCGGTGTTCCTGCTCCACCGCACCGTCCGGCTCTGGGCGGGCGAGAACGTCGCTCTCCTCGCCGCGGTGATCCTCGCGCTGACGCCCGTCACCGTGATCATCAACCGCGACAACAACCCCGACACCCTGCTCGTGCTCTTCCTCGTCGCCGCCGCGTACGCGCTCACCCGCGCGCTGCGGGACGGCCGGAAATGGCTGTGGTGGTGTGCCTTCTTCGTCGGCTGCGGCTTCCTGACCAAGATGCTGCAGGCGTGGATCATCGTCCCGGCCCTGGTCGCCGCCTACCTCGCCGGCACCACCGGGCCGCTCGGGCGACGGCTGCTCGACGTCCTCGGCGCCGGGCTCGTGCTCGTCGTCTCCTCGTTCTGGTGGATCGCGCTGTACGACTGGTGGCCCGGCGCCAAGCCGTACATGGGCGGCAGCGACGACGGCTCCGCGTGGGACCTCGTCTTCGGCTACAACGGCTTCGGCCGCCTCTCCGGCAACGGCGAGGGCGGCGGCGTGATGATCATGCGCAATGGGCAGCAGACCATGAGCTCCTTCGGCGGCGACCCTGGCCCGGGCCGGATGTTCAACGACGTCGTCGGCGGCCAGATCTCCTGGCTGCTGCCCCTGTGCCTGGTCGTGCTGGCCGTCCTCGGCCGCCGGTGGCGAGACGCCGGCTGGCTGCTCTGGGGCGGCTGGCTGCTCGTGACCACCGCGGTCTTCAGCTTCGCCGGCGGCATCTGGCACCCGTACTACACGACGGCGCTGGCGCCCGCCGTCGCCGCGGTCGCCGCCGCCGGGCTCGCGCTGCTGTGGCGGCGGTACCGGCGCACCCTGCTCCCGCTGGTCATCGCGCTGACCGCGGTCTGGGCGTTCGTCCTGGCCTCACGCGACACGTCCTTCCACGGCTGGACGCGCTGGGCCGTCATCGGCACCGCCGTCGGCGCGATCGCGTGGCTGGTCGTCGCGCCGGAGCGACGGGCACTCGTCGCCGCGCTGGTGCCGCTGCTGCTCACGCCCGCCGTGTGGTCGTACGCCGCCGCGCAGAGCACGTCGGCCGGGACGCTGCCCGCCGCCGGGCCCGCCGCCGGACCGGGCGCCCTGCCGCCGCCGGCGCCCGGCGGGCCGAGGCCGGGGCCGGGAGCGGGACCAGGGCCGAAGCTGATGCTCGCCGGCGGGGACGGCGCCGCCACGCTGTCCGCCGGGCAACGCCGCATCCTCGACTACGCCCGCCGCAACGGCACCGAGATCACCCTGGCCGTGAACGCCGAGGCCGGCGCGGTGGCGCCGTACCTGATCGACTCGGACGCGACCGTGATCGGCATGGGCGGCTTCGGCGGGCGGGACGATGCGCCGTCGGTGGCGCAGCTCGACCGCTGGCTCGCCGAGGGCAAGCTGCGGTTCGTGCTGAGCAACGCCGGATCCCGGCCGGGACCGCCACCCAGCCCGGCCCAGGCCGGACGGCAGCGCTGGATCGAGGGACACTGCACGACCGTCGACCCCGCGGCCTACGGCGGTGGCGGCGCGGACACGCTCTACCGGTGCCGCTAACGGTGAGGAAACACCGGCGCGGCGATCATCGGGGCATGCGGGTGCTGGTGGTGGAGGACGAGCCGATGCTCGCGGACGCGATCGCGGAGTGGCTGCGCGAGGACGCCCACGCGGTCGACATCGCCCACGACGGCGGCGCGGCGCTCGAGCGGATCGCGGTGCACGACTACGACGTCGTCGTGCTCGACCGGGACCTGCCGGTCGTGCACGGCGACGACGTCTGCCGCCAGGTCGTCGCGTCCGACGCGGCGACGCGGGTGCTGATGCTCACCGCGGCCGTGGCGGTCACCGACCGCGTCGCCGGGCTCTCGCTCGGCGCGGACGACTACCTGACGAAACCGTTCGCGTTCCCCGAGCTGGCCGCGCGCATCCAGTCGCTGGGCCGTCGCTGCCGTCCGGCCGCGCCGCCGGTGCTGCGCCGCTCCGGCGTCACGCTCGACCCCGCGCGGCACGAGGCGTTCCGCGACGGCCGCCTCCTCCCGCTGGCCAAGAAGGAGTTCGCCGTGCTCGCCGAGCTGCTGCGCGCGGACGGCGCCGCCGTCTCCGCCGAACACCTGCTGGAGAAGGTGTGGGACGAGCACGCGGACCCGTTCACCGGCGCGATCCGGCTCACCGTGCTCAAGCTGCGCCGCAAGCTCGGCGAGCCACCGCTGGTGAAGACGGTCACCGGCGTGGGCTACCGGCTCCGGTGAACCTCCGGCTGCGGCTGACCGTGCTCTACGGCGGCCTGTTCCTGCTGGCCGGCGTGGCCCTGCTGGGCGTGACCTACCTGCTGTTCACCCGGCAGGTCGGGCAGCGGGTCGCGGTCCTCACCGGCGACCCGCCGCCCGGGGCACCGCCGCTGCCGTCCCTGGACGCGCTCGACGAGCAGGCCCGGCAGCTGCGCGCGGCGGCGGCGACGTCGCTGCTGACCCAGGGAGCGATCGCGCTCGGCGCGGTCGCGGTGCTGGCGGCCGGTCTCGGGTGGCTGGTGGCGGGACGGGCCCTCGCCCCGTTGCGCCAGGTCACCGAGACCGCCCGCCGCATCGCCGCGGCCGCCGACCCGGGCGGCCACGCGCGGATCGCCCTGCGCGGACCCGACGACGAGGTGAAGGACCTCGCGGACGCGTTCGACGTGATGGTCGAGCGGCTCGACCGGTCGTTCGACGCCCAGCGCCGGTTCGTCGCCAACGCGTCGCACGAGCTGCGCACGCCCCTGACGCTCAACCGGTCGCTGGTCGAGGTGGCGATGCGCCGCGGCACCGACGTCCGGGAGCTCGGCGGCAAGCTGCTGCGGATCAACGCGCGGAACGAGAAGCTGATCAGCGGGTTGCTGCTGCTGGCCAAGTCGGAGAGCGCGCTGACCTCGCGGAGCCCGGTGGACCTGGCGGCGGTGGCCGCGCAGGTGGCGCCGCCGGAGGTCGAGCGATCCCTGGCCGAAGCGGTGACGAGCGGCGACGCGGTCCTGCTGGAACGGCTGGCAGGCAACCTGGTGGAGAACGCGCTCCGCCACAACGTGCCCGGCGGCTGGGTGCGCGTGACGACCCGGTCGGTGCCGGGTCGGGTGGAGCTGGAGGTGGCCAACAGCGGGCCGGTGATCCCGGCGGAGGAGGTGCCGGCGCTGTTCGACCCGTTCCACCGCCGGGCCCGGGTGGCGGCGGAGGGGACCGGGCTCGGGTTGTCGATCGTGCGGTCGGTGGCGCACGCGCACGACGGCGACGTGACCGCGACCGCCCGCGCGGAAGGCGGCCTGGTGGTGGTCGTGTCACTGCCGGCTGACCTGTCTCGTGGACGAATTTCGGATATTCCGGCGCTTTTCGCCCGCGGTACCCCCTGAACCGACTTTCGCGCCTTGACTTCGGCATTGGTCTAGTCCAATGATCTGTCCACCTCGATCCCCACCGGGAGGACAGCTCATGCGCAGGAGCAGACTGGCCGCCGTCGGGCTCGCCGCCGCCACTTTCGCCGCCACCGCCGTCAGCCTCGTGCTCGGCGCACCGTCGGCCACCGCGGCGTTGAGCAACAACTGGTACGCCGCGGCGCCGTACCTGATGCCTCAGAGCAACAACCCGCCGGACCCGGTCACCGTGATGAACGCGACCGGGCTCAAGGCGTTCCAGCTGGCGTTCATCCTCGCGCCGAACGGCGGCGGCTGCAGCCCGACCTGGGACGGCACGTCGGCGGTCTCCTCCGACACCGCGGTCGCGAACGTGATTTCGCGGATCCGCGGCGCGGGCGGCGACGTCTCGGTGTCCGTCGGCGGCTACGGCGGCACGAAACTCGGCCAGACCTGCGGAACGGTGGCCGCGACGGCCGCCGCCTACCAGCAGGTCATCACGAAGTACTCGCTCAAGGCGATCGACTTCGACCTCGAAGAACCCGAGTACGAGAACACCGCCGCGATCGCGAACGAGCTGGGTGCCGCGAAGACGTTGCAGGCCAACAACCCCGGCCTGTTCGTGTCGGTGACCATGCCGGGCACCGCGGCCGGCACCGGCTGGTTCGGCACACAGCTGCTCGACCAGGCGAAGTCGATCGGCTTCTCGCCGAACAACTTCTCGATCATGCCGTTCGACGGCGGGTTCAACGGCGGCTCGTCGCAGGTGTCGGCGCTGGAAGCGCTGCACGGCCTGCTGATGTCGCACCTGGGCTGGGACAGCGCGACGGCGTACGCGCACGAAGGTTTCTCCGGCATGAACGGCAAGTCCGACGCGGCGGAGATGTTCTACACCTCGGACTTCCAGATGGTGTACGACTACGCGACCAGCCACGGCCTCGGCCGCTTCACGTTCTGGTCGGTCAACCGCGACCGCGCTTGCGTCGGCACGACGGACAACGGCGTCTGCAGCAACGTCCCGCAGAACGACTGGGACTTCACGAAGTTCAGCGTCCGGTTCGCCGGTGCGACGCCGCCGCAGACGACGCCGCCGGTGACGACCCCGACCACCCCGACCACGCCGGGCGGCGGCTCGTGCACCGCGGCGGAGTGGGACCGGACGAAGGTCTACGTCAAGGACAACGTCGTCTCCCACAACAGCCACAAGTGGACGGCCAAGTGGTGGACGCAGGGCGAAGAGCCGGGCACGACCGGCGAATGGGGCGTCTGGCAGGACAACGGCGCCTGCTAGCTCCCCGCCGTCTCAGAAGTCGAGGTGGGTGTTCTCGCGCTGGACCTCCGGGGTCAGCGCGGGCACCTCGACGACGTGCCGCCCGGCCTGCCGCAGCAGCTCGGTCCCCCGGGCGTCGACGAAGACCGGCGGCTCGCGCCAGGCGAACACCACGCGCGGGATCCCGGCGTCGAGGATGAGCCGGGTGCAGCTGCGCGGGTGGGAACTGCGGTGGCTGCACGGTTCCAGGGAGCTGTACACGGTCGCGCCGGCCAGGCGCGGGTCACCGGCGCACTTGGCCAGCGCGGCCTCTTCGGCGTGGTTGTTCGGCTCGCCCTCGCCGGAGTACCCGGTGGCGACGACCTCGCCGTCGGCGTCCGTGATGACCGCGCCGACCCGGAAGGTGTGGCTGGGCGGGCACTCGGCGGCGAGCGCGATAGCTTGCTTGAGGCGCTGGACATCCCGGCCGGTCGGTTCGGCGGCGGCGCGGTATTCGAGGATCGCCATTCCCTGCAGCGCGTTCGCGGCGGTCAGGACGAGCGGCCGCGGGTACAGGCCGGGCACGACGAACCGGGGCGCGTCCGGCTGCCCGACGAAGAACGGCGCGATCGCCAGCCGCAGTTCGTCGGCGAGACCTTCGGTGAGGAAGCGCGTGTGGATCCCGCCGCCGCCCTCGACCAGCAGTCGCTCGATGCCGCGCGCGCCGAGGTCGTCGAGGATCCGCCCGAAGTCCGGCGGGTCCCCGGCGTCCACGACGGTGGCGACGGACTTGAGCGCGTCCGCCGCGCCGGGCGGGGCGTAGACGATCTTTTCGGTGTCGCCGACGGTGAAGAACTGCGCGTCCGGGTCGAGACCGCGGGTGGTCACGGTGACCTTGACGGGCTGTTCGGGCTTTCCCCTTTCCAGCCGCCGCTGCCGCAGCTCGGGAGACCGGACGAGCAGCCGCGGGTTGTCGGCCCGGACCGTCCCGGCTCCGACGAAGATCGCGTCGGCCTCGGCCCGCAACCGGTCGACGACCGCGAAATCGTCCTCTGTGGACAGCACGAGCCGCTCGGGCGAGGTGTCGTCGAGGTAGCCGTCGAGCGACTGCGCGGCGGAGAGCAGGACGTGCGGCCGGGAGATCACCCGGCCCAGTATGCCGTAACGCCGGGGGCGGTCCCCGCGTCCTAGACGTATCCCCCTGTCGTGCCCATCCCCCGGAGCTGCGGAACATGACCACGCGAGGCTGGTACAAGGAGCGGACGCTCACCACGGTCGACACCGTCGGCCGGGAGGTGTCGGTGACGACCGGGCTCACCCGCGACCCCGAAGGCCGCCTGGTCGCGGCGATCGCGATCAGCGACGGCCCGACGGCGATCTACCGGTATTCCGGCGACGCCGGCGAGCCGACCGAGTTGGTCACCAACGCCGCGGAGACGGTCAAGGAGCTCCGCAAGCTCGCCGGCGTCCCGCCGGCCCGCTGAGCGGTTCAGGCCGGCAGGACGGCGTACTGGCGCACGTAGAGGTCGGTGTAGGTGACCGGCCCGCGCGGGCCGGGGACCTTGTCGAGGTTGATGCCGGTTTCCGGGACGGCGAGCAGCTTGAAGCCGTCGAGGAGCCGGGTCGGGGCGTTCCAGAAGACGCCGGTGCCGGTGTAGCCGTCGAAGAAGGCGTCGGCGGCCGACTGGTCTTCGGTGGTGATGCCGGCGGCCAGGCCGGAGGTGCGCTCGTTCGCGATCTCGACGGCATCGGAGAGCGACCCGACCTTGGCGACGGTGACGGTCGCTTCCCGGTCGGAGTCCAGCGCCCACTCGTACCCGATGGGGTGCTCGTGCGGCGCCAGCGACGGCGTGACACCGCGCTCGGCGAGGGCGTCCGAGAGCGCGGGCCAGACGTCGTCGTGGATGTCTTCGTGGATGAGCAGCAGGTTCAGCCGGTTGCAGACGCCCAGCCGGTCGAGGCTGGCGTAGACGAGGTCGCGGGCCTTGGTGACATCGGCCCCGCGGTCGACGTAGAGGACGCCCCCGCCATCGGCGTGGGCGAGGGTCCGCACCCCGTGCACGGCGGCTTCGGTGGCGAGGGCGCGGGTGCTGTCCCCGCTGCCCCGCAGGATGACGAGGGGGACGAGGTCGGGCAGCCGCACGAGCGCGGACGCGGCCTCCCGCTCGACCCGCGGGACGAGCTGAACGCAGTCGGCATCGATGCCGGCCTCGGACAGCGCGGGTGCGATGACGACCTCACGCAGCCGCTGCGCCGACCCGAGCGCGGCCGAGCCGGTGCGCAGAACGCCGGCGTTGCGCGACTTGACCAGCTGCGAGGCCACGTCGACGGTGACGTTCGGCCGCGCCTCGTAGTTGGCCCCGATGACACCGACCGGCCGCCGCCGTTCGACGAGCCGCAGCCCGCCGTCCAGGGTGGAGACGTCGACGGACCGTTCCTGGTGCGGCGCGCCGGCGAGCAGCCGCAGCTGTTCGGCCATGCCGGTGAGCCGCTCCGGGGTGATGGTGAGCCGGTCCAGCAGACCGGCGCTCATCCCGTCGGCCTTGGCGCGCTCGACGTCGGCCTGGTTGGCCTCGAGGATTTCCTCGCGGTGTGAGAGGAGCCGTTCGGCCATCCCGGTGAGGGCGGAATCGATGGCTTGGGCACTCGCGGCAGCCAGCGACGGCGCGGCCAGCTTCGCCGCCCGTGCGCACTCTTCAACGGCCTTGGCGACCTCGTCCATCGTTTCGTCTCCCTCCACGCGGACCACCAGTTTGCCGCATGCACGCCGGTCACCGGCCACGGGCTCCACCGCGGGTCACGGCAGGTGCCGGCCGCCCACCCGAACCGGGGCCAGGTCAGGCCAGACCGGGGCGAGGCGGGGCCCGGCCAGACCAAAGCGACGCGCGACCCGACTCGAAGGCGGAGCAGGGCCCGGCCAAGGTGAGGAGCGCCCGGGCAGCGCTGAGCCTGGTTGGAGCGGGGCCGGAGCGGGTCGGCCGGAGCCAGGCCAGGGCCGGGTGGAAGCCGTCGCCGAGGGCGAACGCGATCGCCGCACGTGGCGAGCTCGGGATGGCTCGACCGTGGCCGATCGACGAAGTCCGGGCGTTCGTCCGCGCGCGGGGCCGACGGCCTACTTGGCCACCGGCTCCAGGAGCCAGAGCGCGCCGGCGATCAGGCAGCTGATCGTGGCCACCGCGAAGACCAGGACCCACAGCACCGGCGGGACCGCCGTCAAGCGGCCGAGCTGGTCCGCGTCGGAGTCGCGGGCCTGGCCTCGGCGGCGCTTGGTCTGGAGCTCCGCCACCGGGCGGACCCCTCCGAACAGGAGGAACCACGTCACCAGGTAGCTGAACGGCGCCTGCAGCTCGACCGGCGCGACGAACGCGATCAGTGCGAGCACCGCCGCGCTGGCGACCACCGTGAACACGCCGTACGCGTTGCGCACCATCACCAGCACGCCGAGCAGCAGCAGCGCGATCAGGACCAGCACCGTCCCCACCAGGTCCGCGCCCAGCAGGCTCGCGAACAGCAGCCCGAGCACCGACGGCGCCAGGTACCCGGCCATCGCGGCGAACGCCATGCCCGGGCCCTCGGGTTTGCCACGCGAGACGGTGACGCCCGAGGTGTCCGAGTGCAGCTTGATGCCCTGCAGACGCCGCCCGACCAGCACCGCCGCCAGCGCGTGACCGGCCTCGTGCACCATCGTCACGACGTTGCGCGCCCGCCGCCACGGCGTGCCGCCGACCAGGACCACCAGCAGCGCCACGCCGCCGGCGACCAGGGTGATCACCGCGGGTGTCTGGGCCTGCTCGAGCAGCGAACCGGCCGTCGAACTGTCGGTGGCGGCGGCCGCACGGAACGCTGACAGCGCGTCACCGGCCGGGCCGCCGAGCGCGGGATGAACGGGCGAGCTCACCCGGACACCTCACCACAGGCGACATCTGGCTACTGTGAGTCCCCAACGCTCGCCGCTTGACGGCTTCCGGTATTGGGTCGTGACTGTTCTCCTTTCGTCTGGACGACCGGCGCGAGCCGGCCGACCTCGGGACTTCGACCGACGGGGACCCCCTTCCGGCGCCGGGTGCCGCCCACGGCTTGTGGCCGCGAGGAGGCACCGCCACCGGTGCTCGCGAAAGCAAGTCGTGGCGACTCGCCCTCGCCCGGGAACAGGAGCGTCACTAGCTCCAGAGCGGCCGCCCTCCTTTCCGGCGAAGACCAACCGGCCTCGGGACTTCCACCGCCGCGAACCAGCGCCGAGTGCCGCCGGCGCTCGTGGGATCAGGTCATCGCGACTCCCGCATCCGCGCCTCGCCCTCGACCCGGAACAAGAACGCCACCCAGCTCCGGAACGGCTTCCACGCCTCCGCGATCTCCGCCAGCTCCGCGACTCCCGCGTCCGGGAGGTGGTACGCCTCCCGCATGATCTCGTGGAGACGCGTCTCCGCTCGGGGGAAGACGTCCGGGTGGCCGGCTCCGCGGATCAGGATCAGCTCCGCACTGAACCGGCCGACTCCCGGCAGCAACTGCAGCTGCGCCAGCGCCTCCTCGGCCGGCATCGCGCGCAACGCCGCCGCGTCCAGCGCCCCCTCGGCCGCCGCCTCGGCGATCGCGCGCAAGCGGGGCAGCTTCGGGCCCGGCAGCCCCGGTTGGTACTCCGCCTTCGCCAGCACGGCCGGCGCCGGGAACGTCCACAGCCTGCTGCCGCCCACCTGCACCTCGGTGCCGTAGCGCTCGGTCAAGCGACGGCGCAGCCGGACCGCCTGCGTCATCCAGATCCGGTGGCTCAGCACCGCCCAGCACGCCGCCTCGTACGGGGAGGCGAACAGGACCGGGCGCAGGCCGGCGTGCATCCCCTGCAGCAGTGAGACCACCGGATCACGCTCGCCCGCTTCCGGGAACGCCGTGCCGTCCACGTCCAGCGAGCACATCCGCCGCACCTGCGCCACCACGGCTTCGGTGTGCTCCGGCGGGCCGTGGACCTCGATCGTGATCTCGCCCGGCGATCTCTGCCGCAGCACCGCTCCCACCGGCGTCCATTCGCCGTCGAGCGCGAACGCCACCCGCAGCGCTCCCGGCTCGGAGTCCGGCTGCCCCGCGGGGGCGAAGCCGGTCAGGAAGCGGGCCGCCGCGGCCAGGTCGAACTCGCCGGGCACCGTGATCTCGCCGCTCGGGCGGGCCATCGTCGTCATCTGTCCTCCTCGGATCGGAACCTTGGCTGCGACGTTAGGGAGGGGCACCGACAATTCCGGGCGTCGAACGCCTGAGCACGGATTTGTTCACTCGATCGAGTGGCCGAGGCGGAGCATCACCGCAACAGTCCACAGTAGACAAAAGCCGAACAGGAGCCGCCGAGCACCGCAAATTGTCGGAGGTCCCGGTTAGCATCGCCCCATGACCAACGCGCAACCCGTCCCGCCCGACGACAGCTACCTTCGCTCCCTGGTCGAGGCCACCGCCGACGCCGTCGCGGCCGCCGAACCGCCGTCCTCGCCGCACACCGGCGCGGACGAGGCGACGCGCGCCGAAGTGACCGCCGCGGTCGAGCGCAGCTCGCCCGACCTGGTCGCGTTGAGCCAAGATCTGCACGCCCACCCCGAGGAAGGGTTCGCCGAGCACCGCTCGGTCCGCGCACTGGCCGACCTCCTGCAGCGCCACGGCCACGAAGCCACGATCGGCCTCGGCGGGCTCGACACCGCACTGCGCGTCAGCACGCCACCGCAGGAGGGCCCGCACATCGCCGTCCTCGCCGAGTACGACGCACTGCCCGGGCTCGGCCACGCCTGCGGCCACAACGTCATCTGCACCACCGCCGCGGGCGGTTTCCTCGGCGCCGCCACCGTCGCCGAGCGGCTCGGCGGCCGGGTCAGCCTGATCGGCACCCCGGCCGAGGAAGGCGGCGGCGGCAAGGAAATCCTCGCGCGCGCCGGGGTGTTCGACGACGTCGACGCGGTGATCATGCTGCACCCGTTCAGCCACGACATCGCGCTGCACCCGTTCCTCGGGCGGCGCCAGCTGGAGATGGTCTTCCACGGCGTCGGCGCGCATGCGAGCGCCCAGCCGTTCATGGGCCGCAACGCGCTCGACGCCGCCGTGGCTGCGTACCAAGGCGTCTCGGCGCTCCGCCAGCAGCTCCCGCAGAGCGACCGCGTCCACGGCGTGTTCACCGACGGCGGCGCCCGGCCAAACGTGATCCCGGCCCGCGCCGCGCTGCTGTTCTACCTCCGGTCGCAGTCCCCGGAAACGCTGCGCGACCTCGCCGCCCGCATGACGTCGATCGCCGAAGGCGCCGCGGCGATGACCGGCTGCGGCGTCGAACTGATCTGGGACGCACAGCCGGCCTACCTGCCGATCCGGTTCAACACCGCGCTCGCCGGGCGCTGGTCGGCCAACCAGGTGATCACCGGCCGCAAGCCGCTCCCGCCGGGGATCGTGCCGGAGTCGCTCACCGGCTCGACCGACCTCGGCAACATCTCCTACCGCGTCCCGTCGCTGCACCCCATGCTGGCCATCTCCGGTCCCACGGTGGCGTTGCACACCAAGGAATTCGCGGCTGCGGCCGGCTCGGAGACGGGTGACGCGGGAGTCCGCGACGGCGCACTCGGCCTGGCCCTCACCGCCGCCGACTACCTCGGCGACGCCGAGCTGCGGCAGGCGGTCCACGACGAGTTCGAAGCGGCGGGAGGTGCCCTCGACGTCCCGTCGTTCTTCGTTTGACAGCTGAGGATTTCCTGAGTTTTCTCAGCTGATTCTTCTCAGCAAAGCCTGAGGTGTTTCCACAGGTTGTTCACAAGCGCGCGCGCGAACCTTGCTACATGACCGAGAACGAGAGTCGGCCCGGCCCCGCCTCACCCGGTGGGCACCAGCCGCACCAGAGCACCCAGCAGTACGGGCCGTACGCGCAGTACGCCTACCAGCAGCAGGCGGCGCCGAACCCGCTCTTCACCCCGCAGCCTCCGGGTGGTCAGGCGCTGAAGGCCAAGCCGCGCAAGGGCGGCCGCGTCGCGATGCTCGTCAGCGCGACCGCGCTCGGTGCCGCGCTGGTCGGCGGCGTCGGCGGCGCGGCGATCGTCGGGCTCACGACGACCTCGGCGGACGGCGCGACGACCTCGGTCAGCACGCCGGCGGCCAACGGGCAGACGGTCGCGAACCCGACCTCCGGCGACGTCAGCGCCGTCGCGGCGAAGGTGACGCCGAGCGTCGTCCAGATCAACGTCACGACCGACCAGGGCGAGGCCATCGGCTCCGGCGTCATCCTCACCTCGGACGGCCGGATCCTGACCAACGCCCACGTCGTCAACGGCGCCCAGAACGTCGTCATCACGACCTCCGACGGCAAGAAGTACCAGGCCGGCGTGGTCGGCGCGGACACCAAGGCCGACATCGCGGTGGTCCAGGCGAAGAACGCCAGCGGCCTGACCGCGGCGAGCCTCGGCGACTCCAGCAAGCTCGTCGTCGGCCAGTCGGTGGTCGCCATCGGCTCGCCGGGGGGCCTGCAGAACACCGTCACCACCGGCATCGTCAGCGCGCTGAACCGGAACCTGTCCGACATCGGGCAGGGCGAGCAGCAGCGTTCGCCGTTCAGCCGCACGTCGAACCAGAGCGAGGACTCGCCCAGCTACACCGCGATCCAGACCGACGCGGCGATCAACCAGGGCAACTCCGGCGGCGCGCTGGTCGACTCCCAGGGCAACGTGATCGGCATCAACTCGGCGCTGTACAGCCCCTCGGCCTCGGCCAACGGCGCAGCGGGCAGCGTCGGGATCGGGTTCGCCATCCCGATCAACGACGCCAAGAAGATCGTCGACCAGATCGTGAACAACTAGGACGCGGACGGGCCGTGGTCGGGGCGGCCCGTCCCCCCGCTTCGGGGAGCGGGAGAACACGCGAAGGCCGTTTCGAGAGTCAATCGGGGGCTCTCGAAACGGCCTTCGCGCTGCTCAGAGCGTGTAGCTGAGGGTGAAGTGGTGGTTCTTCGCCTCATCGATCCCGATGTTCGCCGTCCCGGTGATCCCGGCGAGTTCGCCGAAGCCCGAGCCGGCGAGGATCTTCAACGTCAGGCCGGAGTCGTCGGCCGTGTGGTGCAGGACGAAGCCGCCCTTGCGGCCGTCGACCGAGACCGCGAGGCGCTCGAAGGCGACGTACGCACGCGAAGCCGCATTGGACGCCGAGAGCAGCTCGACGGTGCTGGTCCCCTCGACCGCGCCGGTGAACGTCTTGGCGATCGCCACCCGGGCGAATTCGGTGCCCGCGGCCTCGTCGGTCGCCTGCGGTTCCCAGGTGTCGACGACGAACGACGCGGTGGCAGTGCTGGTCATGACTGGTTTCCTTTCGAAGGTGGCGCCAGCCTGCCAGCCATACCTGACAGCTTGCGTCAGGTTTTGTCACCGCCGCCGGTTGCCGAACAGCCCGCGCGTGATCTCCCGGCCCAGCGCGCTCGCCGCCGACCGCATGAACGACTTCACGGCCGGGTTCTTCATGGCGGACTCGATGAACCCCGGCTCCTCCTTCGCGGGCGGCGGCTCGGGAGCGGCCTCCGGCGACGGCGACGGCGAGGGAGCAGGTGCAGCGGCGACTTTCGCGGCCAGCTTCTCGTAGGCCGACTCCCGGTCGATCGTCTCGGCGTACTTCGCGTGCAGGTCCGACGAGGACACCGCGGCGGCGACGGCCTCGTCCCCGATCGAGCCCATCTTCGACCGCGGCGCCCGCAGCCGCGTCCACGCCACCGGCGTCGGCGCACCCCGCTCCGACAGCACCGTGACCACGGCCTCGCCGATGCCCAGCGACGTCAACGCCGTGTCGAGCTCGTAGAACTTCGTCTTCGGGTAGGTCTTCACCGTCTTGGCCAGCGCCGCCTGGTCGTCCGGGGTGAACGCCCGCAGCGCGTGCTGGATCCGCGCGCCGAGCTGCGAAAGCACGGCGTTCGGGATGTCCGTGGGCAGCTGCGTGCAGAAGAACACGCCGACACCCTTCGACCGGATCAGCTTCACGGTCTGCTCGATGCGCTCGAGGAACGCCTTCGACGCGTCCGAGAAGAGCAGGTGGGCCTCGTCGAAGAAGAAGACGAGCTTCGGCTTGTCGAGGTCGCCCTCTTCGGGCAGCTCCTCGAACAGCTCGGCCAGCAGCCACATCAGGAACGTCGAGAACAACGCCGGCTTGGCCTGCAGGTTGTCCAGCTCCAGGAGCGTGACGACGCCCAGCTCGCCGGCCTGCCGCATGAGGTCGTGCACGTCCAGCTCGGGCTCGCCGAAGAAGTCCCCGCCGCCCTGGGCCTCCAGATTGGACAGCGCGCGCAGGATCACCCCGGCCGTCGCCGCCGAGACGCCGCCGATGCCCTTGAGGTCCTCCTTGCCCTCGTCGCTGGTCAGGTGCGTGATCACCGACCGGAGGTCCTTCGTGTCCAGCAGAGCCAGGCCGCGCTGGTCGGCCCAGTGGAAGATCAGCCCGAGCGTCGACTCCTGCGTCTCGTTCAGCCCCAGCACCTTCGAGAGCAGCACCGGCCCGAAGCTGGTGATCGTCGCCCGGATCGGCGACCCCTTCCCGCCGGTGCCCAGCGAGAGGAACTGCACCGGGAACGCCGTGCCCGCCCAGTCGTCGCCGAGCTCCTGCGCACGCTTGGTGACCTTGTCGTTCGCCTCGCCGGCCGCGGCCAGCCCGGACAGGTCGCCCTTGACGTCGGCGAGCACCACCGGCACCCCGGCCGCCGACAGCTGCTCGGAGATCAGCTGCAACGTCTTCGTCTTGCCTGTCCCGGTCGCGCCGGCGACCAGGCCGTGCCGGTTCAGCGTCGCCAACGGCAGGCGCACGGCCGCCGCCGCGTCCGCCTGCCCGTCGATCACCACCGCACCCAGCTCCAGCGCGGCACCTTCACTCGCATAACCAGCGGCGATCTCACTCGCCGGCGACCCCTGCTCGGTCACTCTCAGCTCCCCGATCGTGTGTCCTGGACCACACCGGGAGCGTAACGCGCCGTACGCGCAGGTAACGCCCTTCGCATCCCCGTGTCGGGTTAGGGTCACCAGGTGACCGACCGCCTAGTCTGGATCGACTGCGAGATGACGGGGCTCGACCTCGGCAAGGAAGCGTTGATCGAAATCGCCGCCCTCGTCACCGACGCGGAGCTGAACGTGCTCGGCGAAGGAGTCGACATCGTCATCCACGCCGACGAGGAAAAACTCGCCGGGATGCCGGACGTCGTCCGCGAGATGCACGCCCACTCGGGCCTCACCGAAGAAGTCCGCCGCTCCACGGTGACGCTCGAAGAAGCCGAACGCCGCGTCCTCGACTACATCCGCGAGCACGTCCCCGAACCGGGCACCGCGCCCCTCGCCGGCAACTCCATCGCCACCGACCGCGGCTTCATCGCCCGTGACATGCCCGCCCTCGACGCCCACCTGCACTACCGCATGGTCGACGTCTCCTCCGTCAAGGAACTCGTCCGCCGCTGGTACCCGCGCATCTACTACGCCAAGCCCGAGAAGGGGCTCGCCCACCGCGCGCTCGCCGACATCCGCGAATCCATCGGCGAACTCGACTACTACCGGCGCGTCGCCTTCGTCCCCCAGCCCGGCCCGACCAGCGACGAAGCCAAGGCCGCTGCCGCTGAAGTGCAGGAACACCACCAGAGGTGACCCCCTGAAAAGCGGTCGAGGGCACCCGCTACGATTACTGCAAGCGAGGTGATCGAAAGCGGATCCCCTCGGCGATGGTGGGCGTAGCTCAGCTGGTAGAGCACCTGGTTGTGGTCCAGGAGGTCGCGGGTTCGAAACCCGTCGCTCACCCCATCACCCCAGTCTGGTCGGGGCTTGCGCCCCTTCCCGCAGGCTGGGGTTTCGCCTTTTTGTGGGGGTCGAACCCCCACACCCCCGCCGGGGGGCGAGCCCCCGGACCCCCATCACGCGTGGTCACCTCGGCCGTAGGTGGCAACCCTCACGACCGGATGGCTCAGCGTGCGAGCCGCCGAATGCCGGTGCACGGTGTTCTGGTGGCACGTTCAGCACCGAAGGTCCGGGGTCGTAAGAAGAAGCTGCGGTACGAGGACATCACCGTCGTCGACCAGTCGTTGCTCAAGCGGGCGGTGGGGGCCGCCGCGCTCGGCAATGCCATGGAGTGGTTCGACTTCGGCGTGTACGCCTACATCGCCGACACCATTGCCGAGGTGTTCTTCCCGGCCAGCGTGTCTCCCGGGGTTCGGCTGATCGGGACGTTCGGGGCCTTCACGGCCGCCTTTCTGATGCGGCCGCTGGGCGGCCTCGTCTTCGGGCCGCTCGGGGACCGGATCGGGCGGCAGAAGGTGCTCGCCGTCACCATGATCATGATGGCCATCGGCACGCTGTGCATCGGGCTGATCCCGTCGTACAGCTCGATCGGCGTCTGGTCGCCCATCCTCCTCGTGCTCGCCCGCATGGTGCAGGGCTTCTCCACCGGCGGCGAGTACGGGGGCGCCACCACCTTCATCGCCGAGTACTCGCCCGACAAGCGGCGCGGCTTCATGGGCTCCTGGCTGGAGTTCGGGACGCTGTCCGGGTACGTGCTGGGCGCGTCCGTCGTCACCGGGATGAAGGCCTGGGTGCCGCACGAGACGTTGCTCGACTGGGGGTGGCGGGTCCCGTTCCTGGTCGCGGGGCCGCTCGGCATCATCGGGCTCTACATGCGGCTCAAGCTGGAGGAGACGCCCGCCTTCCAGAAGCACGCGGAGGAAGCCGAGAAGCGGGGGCGCTCCGGGGAGCCGTTCTGGAAGATGTTCACCGAGTACTGGCCCGCGCTGCTCATCTGCGTCGGCCTGGTGCTGGTGTTCAACGTCACCGACTACATGCTGCTGTCGTACATGCCGACGTACCTGTCCGAGCAGCTGCACCTCGACGCCACGCACGGCCTGCTGCTGATCATCGTCGTCATGGTCGTGATGATGCTGATCATCCTGGTCGGCGGGCGGATCACCGACCACGTCGGCCGCAAGCCCGTGATGATGGCCGGCTGCCTCGGGTTCCTCGTGCTGTCGTGGCCGCTGATGCTGCTGGTGCACGACGGCGGGCTCGTCCTGACCTTCCTCGGGCTGATGGGGCTCGGCTTGCTTCTGCTCTGCTTCGAGGTGTCGATGCCCGCGGCGCTGCCCGCGCTGTTCCCGACGGCGATCCGGTACGGCGCGCTGTCCATCGCGTTCAACATCTCGGTGTCGCTCTTCGGCGGCACCACTCCGCTGGTGATGCAGTCGCTGATCTCCGCCACCGGCCACGACTTCTGGCCGGCCTGGTACATGATGGCGGCGGGCGCGATCGGCGCCGTCGCGGTGTACTTCAGCCGCGAGACGGCGAACAAGCCGCTCTGGGGCTCGGGGCCCGCGGTGTCGACCGAGGCCGAAGCCCGGGAGCTGGTGCGCGACTCGGGCTAGTTCGCCGCCGTCCGCCACTCGTCCCAGGACAGCTGCCAGACGCTCCAGCCGTCGGTCGGCTCGAGCTTCGGGCCGCCGCTGTTCTGCACCGTGACGAGGTCGCCCTTCTTGGCCGTGTCCATCAGCCACTTCGTGTTCTCGGTGGACAGGTTCAGGCAGCCGTGACTGACGTTGCTGTGCCCCTGCTGCCGCACCGACCACGGCGCGGAGTGGAAGAAGATGCCGCTCCAGGACAGGCGGACCGCGTACTGGACGAAGGTGCTGTAGCCGCCCGGGGCGTCCTCGGGCACGCCGTAGGTGGCGGAGTTCATCGTGTAGCCGGTGTGCTCGCTCATCACGGTGTAGGTGCCCTGCGGCGTGTTGTGGCCGGGCTTGCCCATGGAGGTCGGCATGGTCTTGACCTCCTTGTCGTTGATCGTGACGGTCATCTGGTGGGTCTGCCCGTCGGCGACGGCGACGAGCTTGTCACCGACGGTGACACTGGCCCCCTTGTCTTCCCGGCCGTAGCTGCCGTTGCCGAGCGGCTTCCCGTAGACGGCGGCGTCGACCTTGATCTTCGTGCCGCTCTTCCAGTAGTCCTTCGGCCGCCAGGTGACCTGCTTGTCACCGGACCAGCGGAAGGCGCCCTCGGTGGCCGGCTCCGCGGTGACCTTCAGCGCCTTCTCGGCGGCGGCCTTGTCGGCGACGTTGCCGGTGAAGGTGAAGATCAGCGGCATCCCGACCCCGACGGTCTCGCCTTCGACGAGGTTCACCGAGACGCCGAGCTGCCGCGCGGGCTTGACGGTGCTGAACGTCGACTCCGCGGTGACCGGCTTGCCGTCCGACCCGGTGGCGGTCGCGGTCAGCCGGTAGGTCTTGTTGTAGCCGAGCGGCTCGGCGGAATCCCACCCGGAGCCATCGGCCCGCACCTTCCCGCCGACGACCTTGCCATCGGCACCGGCGAGCTTGACGTCCCCGACCTTCCCGTCCGTGACGGTGACGCTCACGGGCTCCCCGGGCGCGACGTCCTTGGCATCCTTGGCTGGAGTGAGCGCGAGCACAGCGGGCTTCGGAGCAGGCTTGCTCTCACTGGACGGCGGCGCCGTCTCCCGAGGAGGTTCACCCGAAGGGGTACTGCTGCACCCGGCCAAGAAGAGCCCGACCACCCCGGCGACCACCAGCAGCCGCCCCGTCACACCCCGCATGCCCACCCGCCCGTTTCGCCGTCGATGTCCGACTACAGTGTGCCCGACCAGCCGCAACGCCGGGGCAGCAATGCCGGAACCGGCTTGGGGGACCCCCCTGAAACGGCCTCGGAGAGGGGTGCTAATCTTTTCCACGTCGCCGAGGGAAGCCTCCGGCAGACACCGGCGCCATTAGCTCAATTGGCAGAGCAGCTGGCTCTTAACCAGCGGGTTCGGGGTTCGAGTCCCTGATGGCGCACACTCACTCCCCAGGTTGAAGATCTCTTCGGCCTGGGGATTTGTGGTATCTGGAATCATTGCCTCCACTTCCACACTGTCCTTTGTGGTCTCCTTTGAGTCCGAGAGTGCAAGCCGGGTGCAACGCCTTCCTCGGGATCGCCCCAGCTACCCTCCGCGCCGCATCCGCGGCGACTTCTTCGGCAACGTTTGTGTAGAGGTCCATCGTCACCTTGATCGACGAGTGTCGGAGCATGTGCTGGACCACCTTTATGTCCACCACGGCGCTCAACGCCGGAGTCGCGGCGCCGTGGCGAAGGCCGTGCAGGGTGATCGGCGGCAGGCCGGCGAGCTTGATCGGCCGGGCGAAGTCGTCGGCCACGTCGGCCGGGTGGAGTGGCTGCCGTCCGGCCCAGTGAAGGGCAAGCCGTGATCAACCCAGTCGGCACCAAGGCGGGCCTTGGCCTGGTCCTGACGGGCGATGTGTGCGACGAGGACCAACAGTGTCCAGGTCGAGCGCGACGATCCCTTCCGGTGACGGGGACTATCGGTATCGAAGCGGACGCTGACCACATTCCTCGCCACACCGGACACCGGTATAGGCGATGAGGTGATAGAGCGCGTAGAGCGGTGGTTGACGACGAAGTCCAGGAACTGCCCGGTCTGCTCGGCCGTCCACACCATCACCAGGTAGGGCACCTCGCCGGTCCGGCGCCACTTCGCCACACGCCCCGGGGTCCACAACTTCGGCTTCGGTCTCGTCGTCGCCCTCCTCGACGATCCCGAGCAGGTCTCGCACTCGCTGCAGGCCCTTCTCAGCCTCGGTCGCGCCTTCGTTCGTCAAGTACCCACCAGGGCCTTCTCCGGGCTCGATACTCGCGCTGCGACCACCACTCGGGGAAGCCCGGGCCGGGAAAAGATCACCGGATCAGGTAGCCAAACCCAGCAACCGCAACAAGCCCGACGTCGGCACCCGATTCCCTGCACCGACCCAGAACACTGGGCAAGGAAAAGAGCCACCTCGGGCGAGCGCATACGCTGCCTTGCGCCGGATACCCAACGCCCGCGCGACCGTCATCAGATCCACGACCGCCGGCAACGCCGCCAGCGTCATCTCTTGCCCCAGCTCAGCGGTCATATGTCCAACCCCAGCCGCTGCAACGCGAGCGCGTGACACTCCGGATTGAGGTCGATCCCGATGAATCGGCAACGTTGCTCTCGCGCGGCAATTCCGGTGATGCCGCTACCACAGAAGGGATCGAAAACCGTCCCGCCAGGTTGGCACCCGAACCGGACACAACGGCGGGCCACCTCGAGCGTTCCCTTCGACGGATGCCCGAGCTGTCCACGGTCCGACAAGATGCTCCACACGGCAGTCTCGCTGGTCTCGCGTAGGTCTCGCTGGTCTCGGGGCAGGACGAAGATGTTCTCGTGTCGACGCGCGAACCGGTCTCGGAGCCTCTCGGGCCGCGCGTTCGGCTTGTGCCAGATGATCTCGCGTTCCACCACCCAACCACGATCCTGGAGAGCAAGGCGACTCGCCACGGCACGCCGACAAGATCCTTCGCCCGATGCGAAGCCTGTGGCGGACGATGCGTTCCATACCGTGTGTGCGATCGCTTCGCCGCGGTCCGTGTCCTCGATCCCGCTGCGACGTAGTGACCCCACGAACCGCCGTAACTGTCTCCGAGGTCGAAAACCGGGGCGAGCCGATCGACGTACGCCTCGACAGTGGGTTCGGCACCCCGCTGGTCGGTAACCCGGTAGTCGCGCAGGCCCCAGCACGGAGGTGACATCACCAGGCAGTCGACAGAGGACTCCGGCAACTCCGCGACGACACCCGCAGCGTCACCGCTATGGAGCGCGACTTGCCCATCGTCGTAGAAGGCTGTCCCGACGAGTACCCGAATCACCGGTCCTGCACCGGTGGCGTCAGTAGCACGAACCGACTTGGAGGTCGCTCCATAGTACTGATTCACGAGCTTATCGATCAGGCTCGGCCGGCGGTTGCGGCTCATCCGATTGCTCTCAGGAAGCGCTCATCGAACCTGCGCCGTTCGCTCACCCGTTCCGACTGAACGTCGCTTTTGGGTGTAACAGCGCCTCGCTGCCCAACGACTAGTGGCGTGGACTGCGGCGACGGACCCTCCGGCGTGAGCTGTCCGCAAGCGAGCAGGAGGACGAGGGTGACACCAGAGGAAGCGCGAGCGCGCGCTAGAGCGATCCTCGAAAGCCAGAAGAACAGCCAGGTGATCGAACTCAACGCCGACGGTTCCCTGGCGAGCAAGGCCGACTCGCAGCGCCACACTGGCAAGCGCACCGTGTTGCACGATCCAAAGGGCGAGTACGCCCGGTGACGTGGCCGTGGGACCCCGATCTGAACTCGGCGGAGTTCAGGCTCAACGAACCGGTCCATAGCCCCCACCACCGCCATCAGCTCGAAAAGGCGAAACTCCTCGCCGCCTGGAATACGGTCGTGATCGGGGAGTCCAGCGGCCTGATCGTCAGCGTCGCCGGGTCGATCAGGACGGCGTCGGGGCGTATCAGGGACTTCTACCTGACCGTTCCGTCGAACTACCCCTACGGAGCACCGAAAGCGTTCGCCCATGGCTGGACGCTGAGCGGTCCGCACCGCTGGGGCGATTCCGAGATGTGTCTGTGGCAACGCAATCAGTGGCAGAAGAACCACACCTTGGCCTACGCCGTCGCGAAGACCTTCACGTGGATCCACAAACACGAGGAGTATCTGAGCACCGGGACGTGGCGAGGCAACGAACAGAGGCACTCATGACCTTCGACGACGAGCGGATACGGCACCTCACCGGCGACAGCGAACGGACGAGCCGGATACTGATCGTCGGGCTGGGCTCCGGCGGGTTCCCTGTCCTACAGCACATCGCGATGTCAGGCTGGCGCCGCTTCGCACTCGTGGACCCGGACACCCTCGACGCGAAGAACCTCGTGAAGCATCCGGCCCTGCGTTCGGACATCGGCCGGCACAAGGTCGACATCGCAGCCGACTGGCTCGCCGACCGGATACCGGGTTGCGAAGTCGAAACCTACCGACAACCGATCGAGGAAATCGACGGGCACCAATTGCGCCGACTCACAGAAGAATCAGACTACGTGGTTTCGGCGACCGACTCAAACGCCGTGCGACACTTCGTCAACGACCTGTGCATCACCACTACCTCGCCGATGTCGCTCGGCCTCGTGCACCGAGGCGGCACGGGCGGAACAGTGCTGACCTACCGGCCCGAGTCCACCGGATGCTACGCCTGCCTGGAGAGCGTCGCCGAAGGACTGGACGGATTGCCGTCGGACACCGATCTGCCGGTGACCGGACTCGAGCAGGAAATGGTATACGGTCGCGGGCTCAAAGACTACGCCGCCGCCGGCCTGTCCGCAGACATCGGCTTGGTGGCCGCACTCCACGCACAGCTGACCGTCGCAGAACTCCTCACCCTGGAAACCGGCGGTACCGCGAATCTTCCTCAGCTCGAAGCATCGTGGCTGGCCGTGCGCATCCGGTTCCCGGACACGTGGAACTGGCACGTCGACGAGATCCGGCTGCCCCCCATCGACGGTTGCGTCTCGTGTGGAAAGTCTGTCGCCCCCGCCGCAACCAGGAATTCCGCATGAGTCCCTTCGGAGTCGGCCGAGAACCACCCTTAGTCGTGGTACACCGTGACCTCGTCGAAGTGTCACAACGTCAAGTGCTGAACGCCGGCCGCGTGGAGACGGGCGGGAAATTCATCGGCTACGTCCTACCATCGCCGGCAAAGGCCCCCAGGTCCACCTACGGCAAGCAGGTGGCCGATCGCTGGCACCGGATAAGCAAGGAGATCGCCAAGGGGCGCAGTTGTCTGTTCCTGGTCGGCAGTATTTCGCCCGGTCCCCTGGCTCGCTGTACAGACACATCCCTGCTACCCGATGGCAAGTTCCAGGCTGCGGTCTTCCAGACGATCGAACGTCTTGAACCGGATCTCGAGCACTTGGGGACCTGGCACAGCCACCACCCCAACGGGCTGTCCGAGTTCAGCAGTGGCGACATTCGGCACTACGAGTCCGTCGTCGTCGACCCGAACCACGGCCCCGATCACTTCGTCGCCGGACTGTGCGTTGACGAGCGCGGACTGGCGTTCGGGCTCTTCGAGCTGTTCTCGCGCAAGGGAGCGCACCGCCGGGTGCGCCTGACCACCGACCAGGTCATCGTCGACGACAGCTTTCCATCGCTGCAAGCGATCGTCGAGCAGACCGAGGACGAACTCCGGTCCGGCAGACGGCCGGCACCGCTCGAATCCGCACTGGCGACCGCCTTCGTCATCCGGGAGCGGCAGGAAGACAGCGAATCGACAAGCTGGGTTGTCGAGGGCAGATCGGGTCCGCCATTCCTCGGCGTCGTGACGATGACCACCGGTGCGCAGCCGCATGTCGCGTTGTCGGTCAACATGTCGACTCCGGAGCTTTCCCTGCAGTACGACGCCAGCGGCGTGCACAACACCGTGGGCGCGAGGAAATTGACGTCCGAGCTGTTGCGGGTGGTGGGCGACCTGGAAACGGCTGTGCGCCGCGCCCGCGACCGCTCCTGACCGGAAAGAAGCGGCATGCTGGATCTCTTGTGGGCGATCGTGTGGGGATTCGTCGTGCAGAGCAAGGTGCTGGAACACGTCACCAAACGGGTGGTCGACGGCTTTGGCAAACGCCCGCCGTCGACCCCCCTGCAGAGCCCCGCGGAGCCCGTGACAGTTTTCATCGAACGGCTCCCCAACCCGCCGGCGTCCGGGTCGTCGATCGACGCGGCCGACTGGCTGATCGCACCGATCCCGGGACGATTCATCCTCGCAAGTGACACCGACGCCGACACGAGCGTGCTCGGCATCATCCTCGACGCGCACGGTGACAACCCACCGGCGATAAGCTGGCAGCCGATCACGCTCAATTCCGCCATCGAAGTGAGCCTCCCGGCCAATGCACTCGCGGCGGTGGTGGCATCGGTGTCGACGGACGGCGAACGACTGCAGCCGCGGAAGATCGACACTTTCGGCATTGTCGACGGCCACTCCGTATTCGCCGTGCGCGACGACTAGGGCGCGTCTGACAAACATTGCGGTGGGTTGCTGGGATGCTGCTGGTCGTGTCGCGGTTTCAGTTGCTCTCAGACGATCAGTGGGCGTTGATCGAGGATCTGCTGCCGGTCCGTACCGGTAAGCGAGGCAGACCCTTCTCGGATGCACGCGCGATGGTCGAAGGGATCATTTACCGGTATCGGTGCGGAATCGCGTGGCGGGATGTGCCGGCGGTGTTCGGTCCGTGGCAGACGATCTGGACTGGCACCGCCGGATGGCCGGTGACGGCACCTGGGACACCGTGCTGCAACGCCTGCTCGCCACCGCTGATGCGGCCGGTTTGGTCGACTGGTCGGTGTCGGTCGATTCCACGATCGCTCGGGCGCATCAGCACGCCACCAACATCACTCGTCCCACAGGGGGCTGGGTCGAACTACACGGATCTGCTGACCGAGTCGCCTGATCACGCGATCGGCCGTTCCCGCGGCGGGTGGAGCACCAAGGTGCACCACCTCGTCGACGGCAACGGCCGGCCGCTGGTGGCCTTGGTCGGTCCTGGCCAGGCCGGGGACGCGCCGATGTTCCCGCATCTGATGCGGCATCTGCGCATCCGCCGGGCCGGGCGTGGTCGGGCCCGCACCCGGCCCGATCGGGT
>NZ_JBEXMD010000053.1:0-63787 GCF_040610315.1 Amycolatopsis sp. NPDC004169 | reverse complement strand
ATTGAAGCCGTAACTCGCGAGATACGGCTTCAATCACGCGAGTCACGGCTCTGATCACGCGAGTTACGGACTACGGGCCGGGGCGGGTGAGGCCGGATTTGGCTGCGCCGAGGCTCAGGATGTTCTTGTCCGTGTCCTGGAGGGCCTTGGTGACCGGGGGCGACGAGGGGGATGTCGACAAGTCGATCAGGCGGATGGGAGCCTCGAGGCGGATCAGGGTGGGGATGTACTCGGCCTTGGCGACCTTCCAGCGGTCGCCGTCGCGGACGAAGCGGAAGCGGGCCGCCGCGCCTTCCTCCGTGTCGCCCTTGGGTTCCGAGTGGCGGGCGACGCTGTTGCCGAGCCCGTAGGCCACCCACTTGCCGCCGATCTTCTCGAACGGCTGGACCACGTGGGCGTGGTGGCCGACGATCAGGTCGACGTCGTCCGAGGCCAGGATCTTCTTGGCCTGCGAGCGCTGTTCGGCCGTCGGCTCGTGCTGGTACTCGACACCCCAGTGCAGGCTCGCGATGACGACCTGCGCCCCGGCCTGCCGGGCCTTGCGGGCCGCCGCCAGCACGGCGTCGACGTCGATCTGGTTGGCCAGCCACGGTTTCCCGGCCGGCACCTTGATGCCGTTGAAGCCGAAGGCGTACGACACCTGGGCGACCTTGACGCCGTGGACGTCGAGGATCAGCGGCTTCGCGGCCTCGCCCGCCGACCGCGCCGAGCCGGTGTGCTTGACGCCGATCGCGTCGAGCTTGTCCAAGGTGCGGGTGACGCCCTCGGCGCCCTGGTCGATCGTGTGGTTGGACGCCGTCGAGCAGGTGTCGTAGCCGATGTCCTTGATCGCGTCGGCGATCTCCGGCGGCGCGCTGAACGACGGGTACCCGCTGTACGGCCCGCCCTCCGGCGCCAGCGGCGTCTCGAGGTGGCAGATCCCGAGGTCCGCGCCGGAGATCAGCGGCTTGATCCCGGCCAGCAGCGGCCGGTAGTCGATCTTGCCGCCGCCGTCGGCCTCGGCCTGCTCGGTCAGCGCCGGGTGGATCAGGACGTCACCGGTGGCGACGACGCTGAACGACCCCTCGGGCGCGGCGGCTTCCGAAGACGAGGCCGCCGTCTCGGGGAACGGCGTGGGCGCCGGCCCCGGCTGCGGCGGGCTGCTGCACCCGGCCGCCAGGACGGCGATCCCGGCGAGCGCGGCGACGCGGTGCTTCCTCATCGGGTCCCCCTAACGTGGTCCGGCCATCCTGCCAGCCGGACGAATCGGGCAGCGAGGCCCTCCGGGTCCACCGTGAAACTTCCACCACAGTCGACAACACCGATCAGAACATTCGCACAGGACAAAACCGGACAACGCGCAGGGTAGACGGGAAAAAATACGATAAATGCGGGCCACGATTGCCACGATGCAACTACGCAGAGTAGGTCTCGCTCCGCTAACTGCGCCTTGACGCTCCACGAAAGGGTGTTTTGTAATACGAGTCACTTCGCGGCGCTCCGCCGCGCCACGTGAACTTCGGCCTCCTTGGGAGCAACGATGTCCCCATACCCGCACAGGTTCCGGACCTGGAGCGTTGTTGGTTGTTGTTTGATTTCCGGCGCTCTGCTGGCGTCCTGCTCCTCCGGCAAAGACACCGCGGCGCCGCAGCAGCAGGCGCCGGCCAACGGCAAGATCACCCTGTACTACCTGCAGAAACAGGGTGACCAGCAGTACTTCGTCGAGCAGGCCCAGGGCGCGCAGGAGAAGGCGAAGGAACTCGGCGTCGAACTCAAGGTCGTCAACCTCGGCCAGGACGCCAACAAGGCGATCACCGAACTGGACGCCGCGGTCGCCCAGGGCGCCAACGGCGTCGCCATCGTCGTCCCCGACCAGGCCATCGGCCCGCAGGTAATCGACAAGGCCAAGAGCGCGGGCATCCCGCTGATCGCCTCCGACGACGTCATCAAGGACGGCACCGGCGCGAAGGCCCCGTTCGTCGGCTTCAACGGCAGCCAGATGGGCGACTCGGTCGGCACCGAGGCGGGGAAGCTGTTCAAGGCCGCCGGCTGGGCCGCCGCGGACACGAAGATCATCAGCGCGTTCAAGCAGGACCTGACCGTCTGCACCGACCGCGTCAACGCCGCCAAGAGCGCGTTCGCCAAGGCCGCGGGCGCGGACGTCCCGGTGATCGACGTCGGCACCGACAACTCCCCCGTCGACGCGCAGAACAAGTCCGGCGCGGTGATCGGCTCCAACCCCGGCGTCAAGCACTGGGTCGTCTGGGGCTGCAACGACGAGAACGAGACGGGCGTCGTCACCGCACTGGCCAACTCCGGCGTCCAGGCGAACAACATCATCGGCGTCGGCCTCGGCGCGTACCTCACCTGCAAGGACTGGGCCGCCGGCAAGGACACCGGCAACAAGTCCGCGCTCTACATCTCCGGCGCCGAGGTCGGCCGCTCGGCGATCCAGGTGCTGGTCGACAAGGTCAAGAACGGCAAGGAACTGCCCGCCGAGACGATCGCCAAGACCACGATCGTCAACAAGGACAACTACAAGCAGGCCGGCGTCAACTGCACCTGACCGACCCTCGCCCGTGGTGAGGCGGGTTCCGGCCCGCCTCACCACGCACGACCGCCGTACGGAAGGCGACCATGTCCAGCTCCCCTCCCGCGCTCGCCGTCGAGGGCATCGGCAAGCGCTTCTCCGGGGTCACCGCCCTCGACGACGTCTCGCTGGAGTTCCGCTCCGGCGAGGTGCTGGCCCTGATGGGCGAGAACGGCGCCGGGAAGTCGACGCTCCTGCGCGTGCTGTCCGGCGACCAGGGCCCGGATGACGGCCGGCTGCTCCTGGACGGCACCGAGGTCACCTTCGACACCCCGCGCGCGGCGATGGCCGCCGGGGTGCGCGTGATCTACCAGGAACCCGAGATCATCCCGCATGTCTCGGTGGCGGAGAACGTCTTCGTCGGCGAACTTCCCGCGAAGGCCCGCGTGTTCAGCCGCCGCACGCTCACCAAGGCCACGCAGGACGCGCTGGCCGAGTACGGCTTCGAAGGCGTCCTCGACCCGGCCACCCTCGGTGTCGCCCTCTCCGCCGCGCAGCGCCAGCTCGTCGAGATCCTGCGCGTGCTCACCGCGGCCACGCCGCCGAAGGTGATCGCGTTCGACGAGCCGACGTCGTCGTTGTCGGAGCACGAGGTCGAGGCGCTGTTCCGGCTGATCGGGCGGCTGCGCGACAGCGGTGTCGCGGTCGTCTACGTCTCGCACCGGATGAAGGAGATCTTCCAGCTCGCCGACCGCGTCGCCGTGCTGCGCGACGGCAAGCTCGTCGGCGTCCAGCAGGCCGCGGAGACCGACGAGGCCGGCCTGGTCCGGATGATGATCGGCCGCGACCTCTCCGCGCTCGAACGCCGCGTCACCCAGGCCACCGGGGACGTCGTGCTGAAGCTGACCGACGTCACCACCGACGACGTTTCGGGCATCTCGCTGCAGGTCCGCGCGGGCGAGGTCGTGTGCCTGGCCGGGCTGGTCGGCGCGGGCCGGTCCGAGCTGGCCCGCGCGATCGTCGGCGACCTGCCGATCCGGTCCGGGACCGTCGAGCTCGACGGCAAGCGGCTGCGCGCGCACAACCCGGGTGACGCCGTCAAAGCCGGCATCGGCTTCGCTCCCGAAGAGCGCAAGACGGACGCGTTGCTGATGCAGCGGTCCGTACGCGACAACGTCTCCATCGCCGTCCTGGACCGGCTTCGCCGCTTCCGGGTCGTGAAGCGGGCGAAGGAACGCGCGCTCGTCGAGGAGTACGTACGCGAGCTTCGCGTGCGGACGCCGTCGATGGAGCAGGAAGTCCGCAAGCTCTCCGGCGGCAACCAGCAGAAGGCGGTGCTCGCGCGCTGGCTCGCGCGGCGGCCGAAGCTGCTGATCCTCGACGAGCCGACGCGCGGGGTCGACGTCGGCGCGAAGGCCGAGATCTACCGGATCATCGACGGCCTCGCCGCCGAAGGCATCGCGCTGCTGGTCATCTCCTCCGACCTGCCCGAGGTGCTGACGCTGGCCGACCGCATCCTCGTCATGCGCGCCGGACGTCTCGCGGGCGAGCTCGGCCGTGAGGAAGCGACCGAGGAAGCCGTGCTGACCCTCGCCATCCCCGAAACCGAACCAGCCGTGGACGACGCCCAGGAGATCGGCGCATGAGTACTCCCACCAAGGAAACTTCGGCGCCTGCCGCCGCGCCCCAGCCAAGCGCCGCGCGCCGGGTGCTGACCGGCATCGGCGTGCAGAACTCGAGCTTGATCATCACGCTGATCGCGCTGGTGATCCTGCTGAGCGTGCTGAACGAGAACTTCTTCCGCACCAACAACCTGCTGCTGATCGGCAGCGCGATCACCATCATGGGCCTGCTCGCCCTGGTCCAGACGCTGGTGATCATCCTGGGCGCGCTGGACATCTCGGTCGGCTCGATGGCGGGGCTCGCGTCGGTGATCTCGGCGATGGTGTTCACCTCGACCGGCAACGCCGAGGTCGGCATCCTCGCCGCGGTCGGCGTCGGCATCCTCTGCGGCCTGGTCAACGGCATGATCATCATCTTCGGCCGGGTCAACCCGGTGGTCGCGACGCTGGCCATGCTCGCCACCTACAAGGGCATCGCGCAGGTCATCTCCGACGGCAAGGCGCAGGGCTACACCGGCGGCGACGACCTGTTCATCTTCCTGGCCAAGGGCGCGATCGCCGGGCTGCCGTCGCTGGTGTGGGTGTTCCTGATCGTCGCGGCGCTGCTGCACTTCCTGCTCAAGTACACCGACATCGGCCGCAACGTCTACGCCATCGGCGGCAACGACACCGCCGCCCGGCTGGCCGGGATCAACATCAACCGGTACATCATCGGTGTGTACGCCCTCGTCGGCGTGGTCGCGGCGATCGCGGGCGTGCTGATCACCGCGCGCACCGGCTCCGGCCAGCCGACGTCCGGGTCGGAAGGCCTGGAGCTGCAGGCGGTCACCGGCGCCGCGCTCGGCGGCACGATGCTCAAGGGCGGCCGCGGCTCGATCATCTCGACCGTGCTCGCGGTGATCATCCTGGGCGTGCTCGACAACGGCATGTCCGGGCTGGGCATCAACCCGTTCTGGCAGAACGTCGCCCACGGCGCGCTGCTGGTGATCGCGGTCGTGCTGCAACAGCTGCGCAGCGGGGAACGGCGCGTCGGCCTGCCCGAGTAGCGGTGAACCTCCACGCCCGCATCGTCGACGAACTGGGCAGGCTCATCGTCGAAGGCGCCCTCGGGGACGGGCAGCCGCTCGTCCCCGAGGAGCTCGGCCGCCGGTTCTCCGCGTCCCGCACCGTGGTCCGCGAGGCGTTGCGCGTCCTCGAGTCCAAGGGCATGGTGACCGCGCGCCCGCGGGTCGGGACGTGGACGCTGCCGCCGGAGGCGTGGGACGCGATCGACCCGGACGTCATCGCCTGGCGCGTCGGCGGTCCCGGCGGCCGCGAGCACCTGCGCGAGCTGCTGGAGCTGCGGCTGGCCATCGAACCGCAGGCCGCGCGGATGGCGGCGCGGCACCGGCGTCCGGACGAGCTGTCCGCGATGGCGGCGGCCTACGGGCAGATGGCCGACGCGGTCGAGCGCGGCGACGGCGAAGCGTTCCGCGACGCCGATTCGCGGTTCCACGCGGCGCTGGTCCGGGCGTCGGGGAACACGCTGATCGCCCAGTTGCAGGTGCCCGTGGTCGCCGCGCTGAAGGCGCACCACGAGCCGATGGAGCTGGTGGCGCATTCGCGAGTCCTCACGCTGGTGCTCGCGAAGAACGCCGACGGCGCCGAGTCCGCGTCCCGCCGGCTGCTGGAAACCGTTGCGGCGTACCGGTGATCGGTACCTTGACACGGTTACCGGGACGCGCTTCACTCGCTGCGGACGACCGCCGCCATGAGTTTTGAGGAGGACGCTTCCATGCGTTTCCCGGGAATTCGCGGTTTCGGCGTGCTCGCGGCCACGGCGGTGGCGGGCGGTCTCCTGACCGCCCCGGTGGCGGCCGCCGCCGCGACCTGCGCCGTGGCGGACGAAATGGTGGCCGCGGGCAACTACTGGGTCGCCAACGGGACCAACCTCGACGCACCGGACTGGCAGAATGCGACGTTCCACGTGGGCAACCTGGCACTGGTCCGGACCACCGGGCAGTCCAACCACAAGACGTACCCGTGGGCGCAGGCCAACTCCTACCTCCTGCCGGAGGACCCGAAGCGGCCGTTCTTCCCGGACAACCAGGCCGCGGGCGAGGCGTACCTCGACCTCTACACCTACTTCCACCCGGAAATCCCGCTGGATTCGATCCGCACGCGGATCAAGGCCGAAGTGGTGTCGGTGCAGGCCGGTCACCGCGACTACTGGAACTACGCCGACGCGCTGAACATGGCGATGCCGTCGTTCGCGCGGATGAGCCTGATCGACCACGATCCGTCCTACTTGGACGCCATGGACCAGCTGTTCCGGTCGGCGGAACACAAGCTGTTCAACGAGTTCACCGGCCTGTGGTACCGCGACGCGCGGTTCAAGGGCTCCGGGGTGTTCTGGTCCCGGGGCAACGGCTGGGCGCTGGCCGCGCTCACGAAGGTGCTCCAGGTGCTGCCGACCGACGACCCGCGGCGGCCGGAATACCTGCGCGTGTACCGGAAGATGGCGGCCACGCTGGCCCTCGCGCAGCGCCGTGACGGGTTCTGGAACTCCGACCTGCTGAACCCGCGCGACCACGGCGGCCCCGAGTCCAGCGGCACGGCGTTCTTCGCGTTCGGCCTCGGCTGGGGCGTCAACGCGGGCCTCCTCGACGCGGCCCGCTTCCGCCCGGTGGTGGACAAGGCGTGGACGGCGCTTTCGGCGAAGGCCCTGCAGGCCGACGGCAAGGTGGGTTACGTCCAGCCGGTGGGCGACCGCCCGGCGACGGCGAAGGCCACGGACACCGCGGCGTACGGCGTGGGCGCGTTCCTGCTGGCCGGCCAGGAAGTGGCGAAGCTGCAGGGCTGCTCGGCCGGGTAGCCCGTCACTTCAGGCAGTCGCCGGGGTCGCCGCGGGTCAGGGCCGGGTCCGACTGGGGGAACGTCCGCGCGACACCGGGTCCCGACGACCGGTGCTCGAAGCGGACCGTCACCCGGCCGTGGCCCGCGCCCTGGACCCAGCCCGTGCCGAACTCCTCGTGGACCACGTCGTCGCCCTGGCGCCACTCCGAAGGCGCCGCGGGCGCCGGGGCCGAGACCACCGTCGACGTCGACGGCACCGAAGGCGCGGCCAGGGAGAACAGCGCGTCCTGGTGCGGGACCGACAGCCCGCTGTAGGCCACGCCGGCCAGGCGGATGCCGCCGAACTCCGCCGGGTCGATCAGCAGCCGCTCGGCCGTGGCCGACAGCTCGGCCAGGTCGTCCGTCGGCGCGGAGATCGTCTCGGACCGGGTCACCGTGTGCATGTCCGTGTGCCGCAGCTTGATCACCACGGTCCGCGCCACCCGGCCGGCCTTGAGCAGCCGCTGGTGCGCGCCCACCGCGATCCGGCGGACCTCCGCCCGCAACGTGGCCAGGTCCTTGATGTCGGTGTCGAACGTCGTCTCGGCGCTGACCTGCTTGGTCTCGGCGCGCCCGGCCACCGGGCGGTCGTCGGCGCCGGTCGCCAGGCGCCGCAGGTCGCGGCCGACGACGCCGCCGAGGGTGGCCACGGCGTCCGCTTCGGACAGTGCCGCCAGCTGCCCGAGCGTCTGGACGCCGATGAACCGCAGCTTCCCCTCGGCGACCGGGCCGATGCCCCACAGCGCGCGCACCGGCAGCGGCGCCAGGAACTCGCGTTCGGTGCCCTGCGGCACCACCAGCAGCCCGTCCGGCTTGGCCTCGTCGGAGGCGATCTTCGCGATCTGCTTGCCGTTGCCCGCGCCGATCGACGCCACCAGGCCGGTCTCGGACCGGATCCGCGCGCGCAGCGAGGCGCAGAACGCCGTGACGTCCTCGAAGGACGCGCCGACGAGCGAAGGCGGCTCGGCGAACGCCTCGTCGAGAGAGATCTTCTCCAGCACCGGCGCCACCTCGGTGACGACCGCGAAAACCTCGTGGCTGAGCCGCTCGTAGACGAGGAAGCGCGGCGGCACGATCACGCCGTTGGCCGGCAGCAGCCGCCGCGCCTGGGACATCGGCATCGCCGACCGGATGCCGAACGCCCGCGACTCGTAGCTCGCCCCGGCCACCACCCCGCGCGGACCGGTGCCGCCGACCAGCACCGGGCGCCCGGCCAGCGTCGGGCGGGTGAGCTGCTCGGCCGACGCGTAGAAGGCGTCCAGGTCGAGGTGGATGACCCAGCGGGCCACGTCAGTCCCCGCCGGTGGCGTCCAGCAGCTGGTGGAGCGCCTTCGTGTAGTCCTCGAACGCGGCCCGGCCGCGGGCGGTCAGCCGGACCAGGGTGACCGGCGTGCGGTGTTCGTAGGCCTTGGTGATCTCGACGTACTCGGCGTCCTCGAGCTTGCGCAGGTGCGTCGAGAGGTTGCCCGCCGTCATGTCCAGCAGCTGCTGCAGCCGCGGGAACGTGATCTGGTCGCCGGCGCGCAGCCCGGCGAGCGCGACGGTGACCCGCAGCCGCGCCTGGGCGTGGATGACCGGGTCGAGCTGCGGCAGGTCGCTCATCGGGCCGGCTTCTCGCGGACGAAGTAGACGATCGCGCCGAGCAGGAACCCGCCCCCGCCGCAGACGGTCAGCACGAGGAAGTTGTCCGGGTAGCCCACGAGCACGCTCAGCGCGGCCGACACGATCATCCACGCGCCGAGGCCGTACATGAGCTTGTCCTGCCACAGCATGCCGCCCGCCAGATACAGCACGCCGGTCAGCAGCAGCCAGGTGCCCGACCACAGCAGCGACACCTGCTCCGGCGAGAGCGCCTGGAACTGCGTGATCCGCAGGTCGACGACCATCAGCCCGATCGCCGAAAGCGCCCAGCCGTAGCCGTACATCGCCCCGGCCGTGCGGGACGGGCCGCGGATCCCGCGACCGGACCGGATGCTCGTGTAGGTCGTGTAGGCCATGGCGCCCAGGAACAGCAGCGGGACGACGATGCCGCCGGCGACCCACCCGGGCACCGCGACCCAGCCCTGCGTGGTGACGTAGGTGAAGCCCCAGCCGGCGATCCAGGCGATGGCCCAGGCCGCGAGCATCCGCGCCGGGCCCCCGCCCAGTTCCCGGCGGGTCCGCCGGTTCTGCTGGGCGATCAGGTTCAGCGACTCCTCGGCCGACATCGGCTCGTCTTCCACCCGTTCGCCCTCCTCCCTACACTTGCACGGAAGCTAACACGCAGCTAAAGCCGGGCGGTGTCCAGCCGGAACCGGCGCATCACGACCAACGCCGGGACGACCAGCCAGCCCGCGAGCACCAGCACCGCGACCCACGTCCCGGACGCGTGCGTGAGCGGGTCGAGACCGACCCGGCGCAGCCAGTAGGTCGGCGTGAAGTGCGCCACCGCCGACATCCAGCCCGGCAGGATCTCCAGCGGGATCCACAGCCCGCCGAGCATGCCGAGCGGCATCATCAGCGCGCCGGTCACCGCGCCGACCGTGTCACCCTTGCCGAACAGGCCGATGGCCAGGCCCAGGACGGCGAACGGGAGCGTGGCCAGCCACAGGAAGACCAGCTGCCGCCCCCACTCGGCCGTGGTGAGCGGTTCGCCGCGCAGGAAGCCGACGAAGAAGATCGTCACCAGCACCGGCAGCGCGACGGCCATCGCCGAGGCGACCTTGACGGCCAGGTAGCCGGGCCCGCGCATCGGGGTGAGCCGCAGCTGCCGCTGCCAGCCGTCCGTGCGTTCCTGCGCCACCCGGGTTCCGGTGAACAACGCGCCCCCGCTCCCGCCGTAGGCGGCCATGCCGATCATCGTCTGCGTGCTCGAGTGGAGGCCGCTGTCGAGCACGTAGTCGCCGAAGATGGCGCCGAAGAGCAGGTACATCACGACCGGCATGCCGATGGTGAAGATGGTGAACTGCGGGCTCCGGACGATCCGCTTGATCTCCAGGTTCAGGTACGTCGTGTTCACGCGGCGGCCTCCTCGGCGGTCAGCGCCAGGAAGGCCTCTTCGAGCCCGAGCGCGGTGATTTCGATGTCGGACGCGGCCGGGTGGGCCGCGAGCAGGGCGCGGATCGCGGCGTCGGAGTCGGCGCAGGCCAGCTCGGCGCGGCCGCCGCGCAGCTGCACGCCGGTGACGCCGGGCAGGTGCGCGAGGTCGGCGTCGGTCGCGCCGGGCACGACGGCCTTGAGCACCCGGCCGGACACCGCCGCCCGGACCTCGGCGACCGGCCCGTCGGCGACGACGACGCCGTGGCGCATCAGCACGACGCGGTCGGCGTAGTCCTCGGCCTCGGCGAGGTAGTGCGTCGCGAACAGCACCGTCCGGCCGCCTGCGGCGTACTCGCGGATGGCCGCCCAGAACGCGCGCCTGCCGTCTACGTCCATCGCCGCGGTGGGCTCGTCGAGCACGAGCAGCCGCGGGTCGCCGGCCAGGGCGAGCGCGAACCGGACGCGCTGGCGTTCGCCGCCGGACAGCTTGCCGCAGCGGCGCTTGACGAGGTGCTCCAGGCCGGCCCGGGCGATCACCTCCGCGGCGGGCAGCGGCTTCCGGTGCGTCGAGACGACCAGGCCGACGAGCTCGCCGACGGTGGCGTCCGGCAGCAGCGCGCCGTTCTGCATCATCGCGCCGACGAGCCCCCGGTCGACGGCCTCGCGCGGGCTGCCACCCGCGACGGTCACCTCCCCCGCGTCCGGCTTGGTCAGGCCGAGCAGCAGGTCGACGGTGGTCGACTTGCCCGCGCCGTTCGGCCCGAGCAGCGCGACGACCTCGCCGCGCGCGACCTCGACGGACACCCCGCCGACCGCCGTGACCGGCCCGAACCGCTTGGTGAGGCCGTGCAGTGCGAACGCCGGTCCCCCAGTCATGGCGTCCTCCTTCCCTGGACTTTGTAGCGCAAAGTTGCTGCGCACTTTGTAACACAAAGTCCACGAGGACTCAAAGTTCCCGGCGCCGGAAAGCACGAAAAACGGGGTGCCGGGCACTGGGCCCGGCACCCCGTTTCCCGAGGTTTCCGCAGGTCAGCCGGCGAACCGCCCGGCGAGGAGGTCCGGCGTCGCGGCGACGGCGGCCTTGGCGGCCGTCGGGGCCGGCGGCGTCGGCAGCGGCAGCGGGGCGCACTCGACGTCGGCGGTGCGGCCCGGCTTGCGGGCCGGGAGCGCGCCGGTCGCCAGGTAGTCCGCGATCTTGGTGTCGACGCAGGCGTTGCCGCGCGGGGTGATCGCGTGGCTCGTGCCGCCCGGCTCCGCGATCAGCGAGGCACCCGGGAACCGGCTGCGGATTTCGAGGCTGCCCTCGAACGGCGTCGCCGCGTCGAGCGTCTCGTCGATCATGAGCACGCTCTGCACGCCCCGGCCGTCGACCTTGGCGGGCTTGCCCGCCTTGGCGGGCCAGAACACGCAGGGCGCGTTGAACCAGGCGTTCTGCCAGGTGAAGTACGGCGCATTGGCGAAGGTCTGCCAGTTGTCGCGCCGCCACTGGTTCCAGCTCTGCGGCCACTGGACGTCGGTGCACTGCACGGCGAGGTACACCGCGTAGCTGTTGTCGTCGCCGAGGCCGCCGAAGGCCTCGAACAGCGACTTCCAGTTCTGCCAGTCACCCTTGTTGACGAACCGGGAGAGCGCGTCGCCCAGCAGCGTCCACCGCAGCTGGTAGTAGCTCGCCTGCTGGATGACGTCGAGGATCTCGTCCGGCCCGATCACGCCGCCCGCCGGGTTGAACGAGGCCTTGAGCAGCTGCTCGTTGACCACCTTCTGCACCGCGGCCTGGGTCTTGCCGAGGTGGTAGACGTCGTCGTGCTGCGCGAGCCAGCCGAACCAGATCAGGATGTTCCGGTCGAAGGCCACGTCCTGGTCGAGGTTGTCGCCGTACCAGACACCGCGCGGGTCGACCGTCGAGTCGAGCACCATCCGGCGGACGTTCTTCGGGAAGAGCGAGCCGTACACCTGACCGAGGTAGGTGCCGTAGGAGTAGCCGTAGAAGTTCAGCTGCTTCTGGCCGAGCGCCTGGCGGATGGAGTCCATGTCCTTGACCGTGTCGGTCGTCTTCATGTTCTCCAGCAGCCCGCGCGGGTTGTTCGCGGCGCAGGCTTCGGCGTACCCCTTGGCCCGGTCGAGCCAGGTCTTCTCCAGCTGCGGGGTGAACGGCACGTACTGCGGCCGGTTGTAGTTCATGTAGTCCGGCTCGCAGCTCAGCGCGGGCTTGCTGGCGCCGACGCCGCGCGGGTCGAAGCCGATCCAGTCGTAGGCGTCACCGGCGTGGTCGGGCACCCGGGACCCGCGGGTGGCCAGCAGCAGGCCGGACCCGCCGGGGCCGCCGGGGTTGGTCAGCATGACGCCCTGGTACTGCGCGTCGGGGACCTTGTGCTTGACGCGGTCGACGGCGAGCTGGATCTGCTCGCCGTCCGGCTTGCGGTAGTCGAGCGGCACGCTGAGGTAGCCGCATTCGGCACCGGCGGCGGCCAGCGTGGGATCGGTGCACGGTCCCCAGGCGATCGACGCCTGCCCCGCGGGTGCGGCGTCCGCGGCCGGCGCGGCCACGAGCGCGGACGCCACCGCGACGGCGGCCACCGCGGCGACAGTGCTCCTCGTAAGAGCGGCACGTCTCACTGGTTTCTCCCTTTTCACAGCGTCTTCGGGCGGGGAAACCCTATGCCCGGCAAGGGGTACAGCGGGACGGCTGCGCAGCAACGCCCTACGAAAGGCGGAAATCGGGTGGCGCGGACTTTCCGGGATCCCGTACGGTCGGTTCCATGATCTACTTCATCCGGCTCCGCCTCGTCTGAGACGGCGTGACCGCCGGGCTCCCCGCCTACCGGGTGAGCCCCTTCACCTGCGCGCCGTCTGGTCTTTCCCCTTGAAGGAGCACCATGCTGCGCAAACACATCGTCATGGTCGGCTGCACCGCGCCGAGCCACGTCTACCCGTCGCTGGGCGTGATCGCCGAGCTGGTCCGCCGCGGGCACCGGGTGTCCTACGTCGTCGGCTCGCCGCTGGCTTCGCTGGTCGCCCCGACCGGCGCCGACGTCGTCGAGCACCCGACGATCTTCCCGCTCGGCGAGGCGGCCGTGTGGCCGGAGGAGCCGGCCGAAGCGATGCGCGTCTTCCTCGACGAAGCCATCGCCATCCACCCCGCCCTGATCGAACGGTTCGACACCGACCGGCCGGACCTCGTGCTGTACGACATCGGCGGACTGGGGGCGCCGCTGCTGGGGTTGCGGTACGGCGTGCCCGCGGTGCAGCTGTCGCCGACGCTCGTGGCGTGGGAGGGCTACGACGAGGACATGGCCGAGGTGATGGCGCCGATCAAGGCGTCACCGTCCGGTGTGGACTATGCGGCCACGTTCTCGGAGTGGCTCTCGTCCCACGGCGTTTCGGCGGATCCCTGGGAGTGGCTCGGGCATCCGGCCCAGGTGCTTTCGCTGATCCCCCGGGCGATGCAGCCGCAGGCGGACCGGGTGGGAGCGCACGTGCGGTTCGTCGGGCCGTGCCTGGACCCGGCGCGGCTGGCCGATCGTTCGTGGACCCCGCCGTCGTCGGGACGCCCGGTGCTGCTGGTGTCGTTCGGGACGGCGTACAACGACCAGCTCCCGGTGTACCGGGACTGCATCGCCGCGTTCGCCGCGGATTGGCACGTGGTGATGTCGATCGGGAAGCACGTTTCGCCCGCTTCCCTCGGCCCGCTGCCGTCGTCGGTGGAGGTGTACGAGAGCGTCCCGCAGCTGGCGGTGCTGGAAGCGGCGTCGGCGTTCATCACCCACGCGGGGATGGGCGGGGCGACCGAAGCGCTGTGGTTCGGCGTCCCGACGGTGGCGATCCCCCAGGCCGCGGACCAGTTCGGGAACGCGGCCCAGCTGGAGGCACTGGGCGTGGGCCGTCACCTGCCCGCGGAATCGGTGACGGCGTCATCGCTGCGGGAGGCGGTGGACGAGGTGTCGTCGTCGGCTTCGGTGGCTGCGCGGCTGGCCGAGCTGAAGGCGGAGATCCGGAGTCACGGCGGGGTTTCCTTCGCCGCGGATGCCGTGGAGTCCTTCGTGGCCTGAGCCCGCCGCAGGAGGAAGACACCGCGGCCCAGGAAGAAGGCGCAGAGCAGCAGGAGCAGCAGGAAGATCCAGTTGTACCCCATGCCGCCGACGAGGACCACGATCAGCAGGGCAGCAAGCACACCCGCCTCGATGAAGTAGAGCTTCGGGTCGGCGGATGGCTTGACCCGCCGGCTGTCCGCGGTCCGCGGCGGTGGACCGGCACGGACCAGCTTCGGTGGGGGAGTTGCCTCCCCCGCCGGAGCTGTCGGCTGCGCAGCGGGCCGTCGCGGCGGCTCGGGCGCGCCTGGCTCCGGCGCGGATTCCGGCTCCGGCGCGGGCTCGACCGCGACCCGCTCCGGCGCGGGCGTGGCAACGACCGGCGCCGCTGCCCGTCCCTCCGACTCCCGCGCCCACGCGACCGCCGCCGCCGAGACCATGCGGCTGTCGTCCTCCGTCAGCCGGGCGATCTCCTCCGCCGTCCGGGCGCGCACCACCTCGTTCCCCACCCGGTGCAGGCGCTTCAACCCCTCCAGCGCCGTCAGCCGGTCCGAGGCGATCGGGCTCGCCAGCCCGTTGCGCAGGTACTCCGGCAGCTGCCACCGCGGGTTCCGCGCCAGCACGATGCGTCCCTCCACATCGGACTGGTGCTTCGGCCGCTGGCGGGGCATCTCCGCCACCACCCGCTCGTGGACGTAGCTGTACAGCTCGTCCACCGTCACGTCGCCGTCGCCGTCGAGGTCCGCGCTTCCGTCGCGCAGGCCCGCCACCAGGTGCCGGGTGAACACCGAGCGGGCCGCCGAGCCCACCACCCCGTCGCCCTCGAACGAATACTGCGTGGCGTCCGAAGCCGTCAGCACCGCCCGGCCGCGGCCCTGGAACCGCTCCAGCGTGTGCACGTCCGTGCCCGCCTTCGCCAGACGCCCGGCCGGGAACGCGCCGCTGTAACAACAGTCCAGCACCAGCACCTTCTGCCGCGACGGGCAGCCCGCCATCGCGCGGTCCACCAGCTCCGCCGCCAGCGCCGTGAACATCAGGCTGTCGCGGCGGGTGTTGGCCATCGCCAGGTAGAGGCTGCCGTCGTCGTCCTTGACGCCGTGACCGGTGAAGTACAGCAGCGTCAGCTCGTCGCGACGCCTTCCCCGGTAGAACTCGCCGATCGCCTCGCCCACCACGTGGTGGGGCTGGTCGACCAGCGTCGTCACCTCGAAACCCGCGATCGCGGGGTCGCTCAGGACCGCGGCCAGCTCGCGCGCGTCGCCGCCCGGAGCCGTCAGCCGCCGGAGTGCCGGGTCGGCGTACGTCTCGGTCGCGATCAGCAGCGCGTGGCGGCTAGCCATGCCGCCGGACGAAGGCGTCGATCAGCTGCTGGCGCTCGGCCGTCGTCGCGCGCTCGAGCTCGACCGTGTCGCCGTCGATCGTCACCTTGATCTTGTGCTTGCCCGCCTGGCGGCCCAGCCACTCGCGCAGTGTCTCGACCAGCCCCGGGAACACGCCGCCGGCCGCGCTGAACGCCACCACCAGCGAACCGATCGTCACCGGGTCCGCGGCCTTCGCGCCCGGCGGGAGCTCGCCCGGCACCGGCTGCACGTCCACGTCCAGCTCGCCCAGCTCGGCGCGCAGGCGGCGGGCGAGCAGGTCGAACTCCTCGGCGTCCGCCTCGCCGTCCGCCTCCAGCCGGACCAGGGCCCGCGTGTCCGCTTCGGTCATGCGCGCCATGGTGCGCCCGAACGGCCGAAGCGGCAAGGTCCGTTCGGGCAGCGTCAGGCGCGGATTTCGTTGAGGTAGTTGTAGATCGTGTACCGGGTGACGTCGAGGCGCCCGGCCAGGTGGTCCACCGCGTCCTTGATGAGGAAATAACCGGCTTCGTCGAGCTCCCGCACCACGGCCGCCTTGTGCCGCTTCTTCATCAGGTCCACCGGGATGCCCGCCTTCGTCACCGCCCGGTCGACGAGGAACCGCTGCAGGCTGTCGACGTCCGGTGGGAAAGTCTCCGGCTCCCCGGTTCCGCCGGGGGTCGCGGCCGGGTCGACGCTGTTGACGCACAGGCAGCCGACCGCGACCCCGTCGGCGTCCCGCAGGAACAGCGTCGAGGAGCGGATCGCCCGGCCGTCCGGGCCGTGCGTGCGGTAGTTCGTCAGGTCCTGGGTGGTGCCGCGGCGGACCAGGCCGAGCAGCAGGTCGGTCATCGGGCCGCCGACGCTGCGGCCGGTGAGGTCGCCGGCGATGGCGATGATCGAGTCCGGCAGCCGGCTCAGGTCGTGCAGCAGGACCTCGTTGCCGGGGCCGAGCATCGCCGCCAGACCCGGGATGGCCGGGACCAGCGCGGTGAGCACGTCGTGCGTGGTCGCGCCCGCGGCGGGGACCACCAGCGGCTCCCGGGGTGCCGTCAAGGTCTCCAACGCCTCCCGGAGCACGTCCGCCGCGGCCGCGGGCGTCGAAGCGTGCGGGGAGAGCCGGACGTGCTCGGGCCGCACGGTCGCGGCGATCCCGGCGTTCGCCAGCGCCGCCCCGACCTGCTCCGCCGGGTGGCCGGGCAGCGTGAACGCCAGGATGCCCGCGCGGCGGTCGACCGCCGAGACGACTTCGGCACCGCAGGAGGCCAGTACCTCCTCGAACGCGGCCAGCCGCTCGGCGATCCGCGCCGCGATGGCGCCGACGCCGGCGTCCTCCACCAGCTCGAGGGCCTCGGCGAAGGCGCCGGAGGTGATCGGGCTGAGGTTGGAGATCGACCAGGCCTGGGCGGTGCCGTCCGGCGGGTGGATCTCGTCGTCGAACAGGCCGGGGTCGCGGGCGCCGGTCCAGCCGGACAGCACCGGGTCCATCCGCTCCAGCGCGCGGTCCGAGAGCACCGCGAAGCCGGTGCCCCAGCCCGCGCGCAGCCACTTCTGGCCGCCGACGACCAGGACGTCGGCGACCTCCCACGGCTCGTCGACCACGCCGAAGCCCTGGATGCCGTCGACGACCAGCAGCCGGTCGCCGACGACGTCCCGCAGCGCGGCGAGGTCGGCGCGGTAGCCGGTGCGGAAGTCGACGGCGCTGACGCTGACCGTCGTGATCTCCGGCGTCAACGCGGCAGCAACGCGCTCCGGCGTCACATAACCGCTGCCCAGCCGCCGGACACGCAGGCGGCCGGCCTGCTCGGCGCGGGCCCACGGGTAGGTGTTGGCCGGGAACTCCGACGCCGCCACCAGCACCTCGCCGGTGCTGTGGAAGGCGGCCTGGAACAGCCCGAGGCTGGTGTTGGGCAGCAGCACGGTGTGGTCGGTGTCCGAGCCGGACAGCCGCGCGGCGGCCGCCTTGGCCCGGATCTCCTGCCGCATCAGCTCGTCCACTGTGGACGGCCCGGCCGTGGTGGCCTGGTCGAGCAGCGCGGCCGTCGTGTCGAGCACCGCGTGCGACGGCGGGCCGAACCGGGCGAAGTCGAGGTAGCCGGCGGGCTCGTCGAACTGGAGCAGGTACCGGGGCGAAATCCGCGTCACGCGAGGATCCTCGCCAGGAACTGCCGGGTGCGGTCGTGCTTCGGCGCGCTCAGCACCTCCGACGGCGGCCCGGTCTCGACGACGGCGCCGTCGGCCAGGAACACCACCTCGTCGGCGGCCTCCGCGGCGAAGCTCATCTCGTGCGTCACGACGACCATCGTCATCCCCTCCCCCGCCAACGTACTCATGACCTCCAGGACCTCCCCCACCAGCTCCGGGTCGAGCGCGGACGTCGGCTCGTCGAACAGCATCAGCTTCGGCTTCATCGCCAGCGACCGGGCGATCGCCACCCGCTGCTGCTGCCCGCCGGACAGCTGCGCCGGGTAGGCGTCGGCGCGGTGGGCGAGCCCGACGCGGTCGAGCAGTTCGAGGCCTTGCTTGCGCGCGTCGTCCGGTTTCACCCCGAGCACCCGGATCGGGCCCTCGACGACGTTCTCCAGGGCGGTCCGGTGCGCGAAGAGGTTGAAGCGCTGGAACACCATGCCGATGTCACGCCGCTGGCGCGCCACCTCGCGTTCGCGCAGCTCGTACAGCTTCCCGCCGCGCTGCCGGAAGCCGATCGGCTCGCCGTCGACCCAGATCTGGCCGGCGTCGATCGTCTCGAGGTGGTTGATGCAGCGCAGGAACGTGCTCTTCCCGGCGCCGGACGGCCCGAGCAGGCAGACGACCTGTCCTTTGTGGACCTCCAGGTCGATGCCGCCGAGGACTTCGGTGTGCCCGTAGGACTTCCGGACACCGACGGCACGCAGCAGCGGCTCAGACACGGGCACTCCTCACCAGCGGCACCCCGCGCAACGCCTTGCCGGCGCGGGCGAGCGGGCCGCGGTCGGCCTGCCCGAAGGCGCGTTCCAGGTAGTGCTGGCCGACGCCGGCGACGGTCACCACGACCATGTACCAGACGGCCGCGGCCAGCAGGGTCTCCATGACCAGCAGGTTGTTGGACGAGATGTTGTTGGCCGCGTGGATCAGCTCGGTCACGCCGATCACCGACGCCATCGACGTGCCCTTGAGCATGTTGATGAAGTCGTTGCCGGTCGGCGGGATGATCACGCGCATGGCCTGCGGCAGCACGACCCGGCGCAGCGTCGCGGCCGGCGTCATGCCGATCGACTTCGCGGCCTCGGTCTGCCCGCTGTCGACGCTGTTCAGGCCCGCGCGGACGATCTCGGCCATGTACGCGCTTTCGTTGAGCGCCAGGCCGAGGAACGCGGCGGTGAACGCGCTGATCAGCACGTTCGTCTGCTCGTGGACCAGGAACGGGATGTCGATGACCGGGAAGACGAGCGCCAGGTTGTACCAGAGGAGGATCTGCAGCAGCACGGGCAGGCCGCGGAAGATCCAGATGTAGCCGGCGGCGAACCACCGCGCGACCGGGTTGGCGCTGCGGCGCAGCAGGGCGATGACGATGCCGAGCACGATCGCGACGGCCTGGGACAGCACCGCCAGCACGACGGTGTTGAGCAGGCCGGTCGCCATCACCTTGTAGAAGACGAAGTCCGGGACCTGGTTCCACTCGATCTGCGCGTTGCCGAGGGCGATGCCCAGCAGCACGAGCAGGGCGATGATGATCGCGGCGGCGACCCACCGGCCCCAGTGGCGGAGCCGGACGATCGGGAGTGGCTCAGGAGCCGCCATTGACCGCGGCCTCCTTGATCGCGCCCTGCTCGACGCCCCAGGCCTGCAGGATCTTGCCGTAGGTGCCGTCGGCGATCAGCGCCTGCAGGGCCTTCTGCACGGAGTCGCGCAGCGCGGTGTTGGTCTTGTTGACGCCGATGCCGTACGGGCCGCCGTCGATCGGCTCGCCCGGGACGACCTCGAAGAACTTGCCCTCACCCGCGGTGCGCGAGATGTAGACGGCGCTGGGCAGGTCGTTGAGGATTGCCTGCACGCGGCCGGTGCGCAGCTGGTTCTGGTTCTGGTTGTCGCTGTCGGTCGCGGTGACGTTCACCGCGGGCTTCCCGGCCTGCGTGCACTTCGTGCTCTGCTCGGCGGCGAACTTCTGGTGGCTGGTGCCCTGCACGACGGCGACGTTCTTGCCGCAGAGGGTGTCCGGGCCGGTGATGCCGTCGGGGTTGCCCTTGCGGATCATGATCGTGATGCCCGAGGTGAAGTAGTCGACGAAGTCGATCTGGGCCTGGCGGGCGTTGGTGTCGTTCATGCCGGCCATGGTCAGATCGATGCGGCCGGACTGGAGGCTGGTGATGAGCGAGCCGAAGGCCATGTCCTGGTGGGTCACGGTGACGCCGAGCTTGGCGGCGATGGCCTTGGCGAGGTCGACCTCGTAGCCGATCGGGGTCTTGCCGTCGGCGGCGTAGAAGTTGTTGGGCGCGGACTGCAGGTTCGAGGCCAGGTGCAGCCCGGCCTGCTTGACCGCGTCCGGCAGGGCCGCGTTGAGCTGGGCGTCCTTCTGCACGCCCTGGACGATCGCGGCGGTGTCCGGGATGCCGGACGCGGGCGCGCCGGCGGCCTGCGACGTCCCGCCCGCGCCGTCCGGACCGCCACCACAGGCCGTCACCAGCACGGCAACGCCGGCGAGCACCACCGCCTGCACGGCACGAAAACGGGACATAACGGACCTCCACTGTTCGGCTGGCCGGAACGCTACAACTCTTTGTTGAAGAGGTCAACTGGCTGTTGAAATCTCGTTCGGTGCTAACTTCACGCCATGACCCTGCGGATCGGCATCCTGGGGGCGGCTCGCATCGCGCCCGCGGCCTTGATCAAGCCTGCTGCGTCGGTCTCCACGGTTTCGGTGTCCGCGGTCGCGGCCCGGTCCGCCGACCGGGCGCAAGCGTTTGCGGCCAAGCACGGGATCCCGCGGGTGCACTCGTCGTACGAGGCACTCGTGACGGATCCGGAGCTCGACGCGGTCTACATCCCGCTGCCCAACGGCCTGCACGGCCGCTGGACGCTCGCGGCCCTGGCGGCGGGAAAGCACGTGTTGTGCGAGAAGCCGTTCACGGCGAACGCGGCGGAAGCGCGAGAGGTCGCGTCGGCGGCTGCCGCGTCCGACCGGGTCGTCATGGAGGCGTTCCACTACCGCTACCACCCGCTGGCGTTGCGGGTCGAGGAGATCGTGGCGTCGGGCGAACTGGGGACGCTGCAGCGGGTGGAGACCGCGTTGTGCTTCCCGCTGCCGAAGTTCTCCGACATCCGCTACGACTACTCGCTGGCGGGCGGCGCGACGATGGACGCAGGCTGCTACGCGGTCCACATGGCCCGCATCTTCGGCGGCGAGACACCTTCGGTGGTCTCAGCCTCCCCGAAGCTGCGGTCGCCGCAGATCGATCGGGCGATGACGGCGGAGCTGGCGTACCCGTCCGGCCACACCGGCCGGATCGAGTGCTCGATGTGGTCGGCTTCGCTGCTGAAGATCAGCGCGAAGGTGACGGGCTCGAAGGGGTCGCTTTCGGTGCTGAACCCGGTGGGCCCGCACGCGTACCACCGCCTCACGGTCCGCGTCGGCGGCGCCCGCCGCACGGAGAAGTTCCCGCGCCGGGCGTCGTACGCCTACCAGCTGGACGCGTTCGCCGCGGCGGTGCTGGAGGGCGCGCCGGTGAAGACCTCGGCGGCGGACGCCGTGGAGACGATGACGGTGATCGACGAGATCTACCGGGCCGCGGGGCTGCCGCTGCGCGAGCCGAGCTGAGCCGGCTCAGGCGTTGCCGAGCACCCGGGTCACGGCGATCTCCAGTACCACCCGCTGCGGGTTCGGCTTGGGTTCCCGGTAGCGGGCCGCGTACCGGTTTTCCGCGTCGCGCACCGATTCCGGGTCGTCCCGCAGTACCACCCGTCCCTCCAAAGTGGACCACGTGCGGCCTTCGACCTGGCAGACCGCGGCCGCCAGGCCTTCGGCGCCCGCCTTCCGGGCGAGCCGGGCCTTCACCGAGCCGTCCCGGGTGATCACCCGGGCGATGCCGGTCTCGAAGTCGACGGTCACGCCGACCGCGACGACGTGCGGCGTGCCGTCCGGCCGGACGGTGGTGAGGGTGGCCAGCCGGCGCTCGGTCCAGAACGTGCGGAAGCTTTCGCCGCGATCGATCTCCATGCCCGCCACGCTAGTCCGTCCGGGTGCGTGCGGCGCCGTGGGACCCACTGTGCGTCATAGTAAGGAAAGTTTCCTAACACTCTTGACCTGGTCTTGAACCTTCTGTCAGGCTTCGAACACCTTCGCCGCAGCCCACGATGTCTTACGGAGGAGCCATGAAGAGAGTCGTCCGGGCGGTGGTGGTTTCGGCCGCGCTCGCCGCGGGGCTGCTGAGCGTGCCGACGGCCGCGTCCGCAGCGGGCACGCCGTACGTGCCGGGAACGCTGCGGCCGTCCGTCTCGCAGGCCACGCAGGACGCCGCGCTGCAGAAGTACTACGACTTCTGGAAGAAGAACTTCCTGACGACCAAGTGCGGCAGCGGCACCTACGCCGTGCTGTCCAAGGACGCCGACCACTCCTTCGTCGCCGAGGGCGAGGGGTACGGCGTGACGATCTCGGCGATGATGGCGGAGAAGGACCCGCAGGCGCGCTCGATCGTCGACGGGATCCTGAAGTTCGTGAAGGCGCACCCGTCGGTCAACAACAAGGACCTGCACGCGGCCGAGCAGGATTCGAACTGCAAGAGCGTCAACGGCAGCGATTCGGCCACCGACGGCGACCTCGAAATCGCCTACGGCCTGCTGATCGCGGACAAGAAGTGGGGCAGCGGCGGTTCGGTGAACTACAAGGCCGAGGCCGTCCGGATCATCAACGCGATCAAGAAGAGCGAAGTCAACGGCACGACGAAGTTCACCCTGCTGGGCGACTGGGGCAACGACGCGGAGTACAAGAACAGCTCCCGTTCGTCGGACTGGATGCCGGGCCACCTCCGCGCGTTCGCCGCGGCGACCGGTGACAGCTTCTGGACGTCGGTCCGCACCCGCTCGGAGACGGCGGTGAGCCAGCTGCAGTCGTCGTACGCGCCGAACACGGGGCTGCTGCCGGACTTCGTGGTGAACACGAACTCGACCCCGAAGCCGGCACCGTCGAACTTCCTGGAGGGCCCGAACGACGGCAAGTACAGCTGGAACGCCTGCCGCGACCCGTGGCGCCTCGGCGCGGACGCGATCTCGTTTTCCGGCAGCGCGGCGGCGGCCCAGGTCCGCAAGATGAACACGTGGATCAAGTCGGCGACGGGCGGCGACCCCGCGAAGATCCAGAGCGGCTACTCGCTGTCGGGTTCGAAGACGGAGAGCGGCCAGCACCCGTGCTTCACGGCCCCGTTCGCGGTGGCGGCGATGACGGATTCGGGCAGCCAGGCCTGGCTGGACAAGCTGTGGACGGCGGTGTCGTCCTGGTCACCGGACGCGACGGATTACTACGGAACGGGGATCACGCTCCAGGTGTTGCTGATCCTGAGCGGCAATTACGTGGCGGCTTGATTGCGGGGCCGTCCCGCAGCGGGTTATTCGGGTGCGGGACGGCCTTCGCGTGGGTGAGACTGGGCGGCATGACCGGTCATCCGAGCAGTGTCGAGGAGCTGACCCGAGCCCTCGCCACGGGCCGGCGGTTCAAGTACGTGTACTTCTGGGGCCACCGCCCACCCCGCGGCGGCGGGGTCGGTGCGGGGTGTTTCAGCCAGTGGTGGCCGGCGCCGTTCGAGGTCGACGGGGTCCGCTTCCCCACCGCCGAGCACTACATGATGTGGCGCAAGGCAAATCTCTTCGGCGACGACGAGGTGGCCGCCCAGGTCCTCACAGCAGTGCACCCGAAGCAGGCCAAGGACTTCGGGCGCCGGGTGCGCGGGTTCGACGAGGGAACCTGGGTGGCCCACCGCCACGGGATCGTGGTCGACGGGAACACGGCGAAGTTCGCGCAGCATCCGGAACTGGGCCGCTACCTGACCGGCACCGGCGAGCGCGTGCTCGTCGAGGCGAGCCCGGTGGACCGGGTGTGGGGCATCGGCCTGGCGGCGGACGACCCGCGGGCAGCGAAGCCACAACAGTGGCCAGGCCTCAACCTCCTCGGCTTCGCGCTGGCGGACGTGCGGGTGAAGCTGGGCCAGCCGTGATACCCGAGAAGTCGATCAGCCGGGTGATCGGCGGCTTGTGCTGTCCCCGGGCATCACAACTCGCCAACCGCCCCGCGAGAATGGACCAGCCGCGTGTACTCCGCGAGCAGCTCCGTCAGCTCACCGTGCTCCCCCGCCGACGCCAGCTGCTGGTGACCCACCAGCATCGCCATCCCCAACGACGTCAACGTCCGGGCCAGCTCCCGGTCGCCGACGATCGCCTCCACCGCCTTCCCCACCGTCCGCAATCGGGCGTCGTCCACACGCTTCTGCGCCGCGCGCACCGTTTCGTCGTTCCGGGCCCACGCGCGGATCGCCGCCTCCGCCTCGTGCGGGAGGCCGAGCGTCAAATCCATCAGCGCCGCGAAATCCGCCGAAGGGCCGCCCGTGCCGAAGCCCTGCTCCCGCAGGATGCGGACCTGGCGGTTCTCCCAGTGGTCCAGCAGCTGCGCCACGAACCCCGGCCAGCCACCGAAGTGGTGGTAGAACGAGCCGCTCGTGACGCCGAGGCCGCGGCACAGCGCGCCGACGTTCAGCTCGGTGAACCCGTGCCGTGCCAGTACGTCCAGCGCCGCCTCGAAGTACGCGTGCCGGGTTGTCGTCGGCATCAGACGTTCCGGTCCCGGTCCCGCCAGTACGGCTCGCGCAGCGAACGCTTGAGGATCTTGCCGGTCGCGTTGCGCGGCAGCGCGTCCACCACGTCGACACTGCGCGGGCACTTGTAGTGCGCCAGGCGCTCGCGGCAGAACTCCACGATCTTCTCCGCGTCGAGCTGCTCGCCCGCGACCACCGCCTTGACCTGGTCGCCCCACCGCTCGTCCGGCACGCCGATCACCGCCACCTCGGCGACGCCGGGGAACTCCGCCACCACGCGCTCGACCTCGGGCGAGTAGACGTTCTCGCCGCCGGTGATGATCATGTCCTTGACGCGGTCTTCCAGGAACAGGAACCCGCCGTCGTCGAGGCGGCCGACGTCGCCGGTGCGGACCCAGCCGTCCACAATGGTCTCCGCGGTCGCCTCCGGCTTGCCGAGGTAGCCCGCCATCCGCTGCTCGGTGCGCACCCACACCTCGCCGGCTTCGGCGTCCGCGGTGTCCTCCTCGGTGATCGGGTCGACGATCCGGATGTCCACTCCGGACAGTGCGGTGCCCGCCGAGGCCAGCCGTTCGGGGCGCGACTCGTCGCGGTGCGCCTCGGGGTCCAGTGCGGTGACCGCGCCGGAAAGCTCGGTCATGCCGTAGACCTGGGCAAACTTCACGTCCGGCCAGGCGGCGAGCACCGTGCGCAGCAGCGGGAGCGGCATCGGCGAAGCGCCGTAGCAGAGGTACTTGAGCCGGGAGAACGCCTGGAGCGCCGCCTCGCCGGCCTGCGCGATCCCGGCCACGACGGCGGGCACCAGGAAAGCATGCGTGATCCCGGCCTGCAGCGCGGCGAACAGCGAAGCCGCGTCCGGCTCACGGGTCAGGTACGACGGTTCGCCGTAGAGGAACCCGGACACCGCGTAACAACTGCCGCCGACGTGGAACAGCGGCATCGCGACCAGGTTGTCGTCGCCGGGGCCGATCGGGAACGCCGTCCCGGCGGCCAGGCCGTGCGCGAGGACGCTGCGGTGGGTCAGCACCGCGCCCTTCGGGAAGCCGGTGGTGCCGCTGGTGTACATGACCAGCACGCCGTCGTCGGTGTCCACATCGGACCCGGGGTGCGGCGCACCGGAGGCCAGGAAGGCTTCGTACTCGTCGGCGTCCCCGCCGACGACGATCACGCGCTCCACGGCGGGCAGCCGGTCGCGGATCGCGTCGAGCGCGGGCCGCAGCTCGGCGCCGACGAAGACCACCTTGGCGCCCGCGTCCTTGAGCACGTAGGCGAGTTCGTCGCCGGAAAGCCGCCAGTTCACCACCGCGTCGGCCGCGCCGAGCGCGCCGGCGGCGAAGGTCGTCTCCAGACAGGCGGGGTGGTTCTTGTCGACGAACGCGACCCGGTCGCCCCGGCCGATGCCGGCGGCCGCGAGGGCCCCGGACAGCCGCCGGACCCGCTCGTCGAACTCCGCCCAGGTCCAGCTCCGGTCGCCGAAGATCAGGGCGGTGTCGGCGGGCCGTTCCCGGGCCCAGTGCGCCAGGAGCTCGCCGAACAGCCGGATCCGCGGGCGGACGTCTTCGGGCATGGGCGTTCCCTCCGGACCGGCACTGGACCATAGACCGCTCTATGGTGCGCCGCCGCCCCGGCGGGCGTCAACACCGGACAACCGGTCGCACACCGGCCCGCCGACCGGTGTTTTCCTGACCCCGTCAGCGGTCGAAGCGGTGCCGCGCGGCTTCGATGTCCTCGATGAACCGCTGGGTCCAGCCGCACATGCTGTCGACCGTCGCGCGCAGCCCCTGCCCGGGCCGGGTGAGCGTGTACTCGACGCGCGGGGGCACGGTCGGGTGCACCTCGCGCTCGACCAGTCCGTTGCGCTCGAGCATGCGCAGGTTCTGCGTCAGCATCTTGTGGCTGATGCCGGCGACCTCGTTGCGCAGCTCGCTGAACCGCAGCGTGCGTTCGCCGAGGGTCTCGATGATCAGGAAGGCCCACTTGTTGGCGACATCCGAGAAGATCTCGCGCGCCAGGGAATCCGCGCGGGAGAGGTCCGCGTCCTGCTTGGTCACCATCTGGTTACCCCGTCACCGAAAAGTGCCTTCTTCCGCATGGTCCAACACTCTCCTACGGTTTCTGAGTAACCACAAGAGAGCATGGAGGAAAGATGCCGGTCACCCTGCTGAACGCGCCCGAGCTGCCCGAGGTCGACGTCTACCACCAGGTCGCCGTCGCCGAAGGGACGAAGCTCGTCCACATCGCCGGGCAAGTCGCCTGGGAGACCGGAGGTGACCTCGCCGACCAGGTCGAGCAGGTCTACGTCAACGTCGCCGCCGCCTTGGCCGCGGCCGGCGGATCGTTCGACGACGTCGCGAAACTGACCTGCTACGTCGTCGACTGGACGCCGGAAAAGATGCCCGCGCTGCTCGACGGCATCGCCCGCGGCAGCGCCGAGATCGGGACGACGGCGAAGCCACCCGCCACGCTCATCGGCGTCGCGGCGCTGGACGTGCCGGAGCACCTCGTCGAGATCGAGGTGACCGCCGTCCTTTAGCCGAACAGCGCGAGCAGGCCCTCGGCCGACCGCACCACCACGTGCGCCGCCGTGCGCTCGGCGTGGGGGCGGTCCGGGCGCTCGGCTTCGTGGCGCCAGCGCCGCAGGGCGTCCAAGCCCGCGTCGTAGATTTCGTTCGGGTCCGCGTCCGGCTCCAGGCCGAGCCGGTCGGCCGGGGCCGTGCCCTGGGCGCCCAGCAGGCGGACCGCCTCCTCCGCGGGTTCGCCGGACAGCGCGGTCCGGCCGCCGCGGATGTCGGCGATCAGCCGCAGCTCGCGGAAGTCGTGCGCGGCCGCGGCGAACCGCTCCACCCGGGACACCAGCCGGTCGCCGCCCGGGCGGGGGTGCGCCGCCAGGAGCGCCTCCAGCCGGATGATCGCCGTGCGCGCCCGCAGTGCCTCCGCCCGCGCGACGAAGCACCCGGCCAGGGTGTCCCGCAGTTCGCCCAACCCGCTGCGGCGCACCAGTTCCGCCGAGAGCTTGACGCGGTCGTCGCAGCCGGTGCGGATCAGCGTGAGCGCCAGGCGGACGCCGAACATCCCGAACCGCACCACCAGCGAGCGCCGCGTCTCGACCGGGATCGGGCCCGGGAACGCCGGGTCGGTGAACGAATCCACCGACAGCACGTGCCGTTCGAGCTCTTCGCGCGGCACCGCCGCGAAGGCCGCCAAGAGGTCGAACTCGTCGTCGCGCAACGACCGGCCGCCGTACGCGAGCTGCCCGGCGACGGCGATCACGCCGAGGAACCCGGTGCACAGCGGGTCTTCCCGCCACGCGCGGCGCGCGAGCTGCTTCGCGGTGAGCAGTGCGTCGATCCGGCCCGCACCGACCTCGTCGGCCCGCGACAGCACCAGCACCGAGTTCACCGCGCTCTGCCGGGCGAACGCCGAGCCGCCCGGCGGGTGCGCCGCGGCGAGCTCGTCCGGCTCGAGGTGGCGGACCAGCCGGACCGTCGCGTCCGGGACGTCGTCGGCCGGACCAGGGTCGTCGAGCAGCACCAGATCGCGCAACGCGCGCGTCGGCCACTCGCCCAGCGCGGCGGCGAGCGTCGTCTTCCCCGAGGACGGCGCCCCCGTGAACGCGACGCGCAGCGGCTGCTCCAGCCGGTTCAGGCAGTCGAGCAGCACCGCCGAAGCCCGCGGGTCGTCCCGGTAGAGCCCGGTCGCGGCGTGCAGCAGGTCGCGGACGTCCTGGGTCACGCCGAAAGCTCCCGCCGCTGCTGCCGTCCGGCGATCGTGCCGAGTTCGCCCGCGCGCTGGTGCAGCGCGGCGAGCCGGTCGATTTCACGGCGGATGTGCCCGGTCCGGCGTTCGCGCTCGGCGGTGCCGGCCAGGATCGTCTCGCGTTCGCGCGTCAGCTCGTCGGCGAGTTCTTCGGCCAGCCCGGTGAAGTGGTCGCGCAGGCGCCGCTGGACGACGCGGACGGCGTCACGGCATTCCTTGCTGAATTTGAGGAAGACGTCGTCGACGTGCCGCTGCGCCGCCTGCTTGGCGACGGCCTGCCGCCGCTGCAGCCGCATCCCGCCTTCGTCCTTGATCGTCTTGGCGGCGAAGGCCGCGCCGGCCCCGATCGAGACCGGGTTGATCAGCGGCAGCCCGGCGAGGCTGGTGACCAGGCCGAACATCAGCACGCCGCCGTAGGAGCCGCGCAGGCCGGTGAAGGCCTGCTGGCCGATCTTGAACTTCTCGATCTTCGGCCGCCCGACGTCGTCGAGGTGCTCCACGCCGGAGCCGTCGAGCCGCAGGTCGGGCAGCGCCCGGTCGTACTGGGCGCCGAAGCACGCCGCGACCGCCTGCGCGATCCACTCCGCCCGGTCGGCCAGCCACGTGTAGTTGACGTCGACCGCCTCGGCCAGCGCGTTGTCCAGCCAGGGCGCGAAGTCGTCCCACACCTTCGCCGGGTCTCCTTCGTCGAAGGTCTTGTCGATGGTGGTGACGATCTTGCGGGTCCGCTCGCGCAGGTCGTACTCGGCGTCGGACAGCAGGTCGGTGATTTCGTCGGACAGCAGGTTCTGCCACCGGGTGTTCTGCCGGCGCAGGTCGTCGGCGCGGCGCTGGGCCCGCTGCAGCAGCGCGGCCTGGCCGAGCCCGGCGTCCTGGGCGACGGTGTCGATGCGGTCGCGCAGGGACTCCACCAGCTCGGCCGCGGCGGCGCGCACGCCCACCGCGGCCAGCAGCGCGCGGGACTGCTCGGGCGGGCGCGCGGCCTGCTCGGCGATCCAGGCCAGCAGTTCCGGGAAACCGGAGCGCGCGTTGAGTTCCGCGTCACCGGTCTTCGCCGCGGCCTGGCGCACCACGGCCGAAACGGGCAGGACGGGCGCATCGATCCCGGCCTCGGCGAGCATCGCGCGGTTGCGCTCGGCGACCGCGCGCCACCCGGGGGAGGCGTCGATCTTCGTGAGCGCCAGCACGACGTGCGGGCACCAGGTCCGCACGTGCCGGGCGAGGGCGAGTTCGGCGGCGCTCAGCGGCGCGGTCGCGTCGGAGACGAGGATCACCGCGTCGGCTTCGGCGAGCAGGTCCAGCGCCGCGGCCGTGCGCGGTGACCGCGGGTCACCGACGGGCGGGGTGTCGACCAGGACGAGGCCGGCCGAGAGGAGTTCGCGCGGCACGCCGACTTCGACGCGGCTGAGCGTGCCGGCCGGCCGGGCGCCGAGCTCGCCGGTGAGCCGTTCGACCGCGACCGGGATCCGTTCGCGGGAGCGGCCGACCAGGGTCGCGGCGGGTTCGGGCGAGTAGGCGATTTCGGTGGGAACGGCGGGCGTCGCGGCGTCGCCGACCGCGCACACCGGCGCGTTCAGCACCGCGTTGAGCAGGTAACCCTTGCCCTGTTTGGGAAAACCGAGCACGCCGAGCCGGATCTGCCCCGGCGGGGCGTCCCGGCGTCTGCGCAGGCGCTCGGCGAGATCGGCGCGGCCGTGCGTGCGGCACGCGTCCAGCGTCTCGTTGAGCACTTCGAGCCAAGCCGGTGCGGTCACGATGGACGAGTGTCCCCGGTTCACTCCCCGTACGCACACCGGGTGCCCGTCCCGCGGCTGCACCCAGACCGCGGGACGGGCACCGGTGACCGGTTCGGGGATCAGTGCCCGATGTGGATGTCGTTGCCCGAGGCGATGTCGCCAAGGTGCAGGTTGCCCAGGGCGTTGTGGCTGACGTCGGCGACGTCGGACACCACGTCGTGGACGGCCGTGCCGTTGCCCGAGGCCAGCTCACCGACGTTGCCGACGGTGTTGTGGTCGGCGCTGATGCCGGTGGCGGAGGTCACGGTGGTGGTGACGTCACCGAGGCCGTGGACGGCGCCGGCAACCTCGCCGGTGACGTGCTTGACGTCGAGGTCGCCCGCGCCCTTGAGGATGCCGGAGAAGTCGCCGACGTTGCCCACGACCGAGTTCACGGTGTGGGTCAGGTCGCCGCTGACGTCGCCGACGTGCGAGGTGGCCTCGTAGACCGGGGCGGTCGCGTTGTTGGAGACGTTGCCCAGCACGCTCTCGCCGAGGTGGCTGACCTCGCCGACGGCGCCGACGGCGGCGCTGTGGTTGACGTCGGTGACCGAGTACGCGAGGTTGCCGGCCACCTGGACCGCGTCCAGGCTCGAGCCGAGGTCGCCCGCCACGCCGAAGGCGCCGGTCGCGTTGCCGGCCAGCGCGGTGACGCCGGCGGCGGTGTTGGTGACGTCGGTCACGGTGGTGACGGTGTGCGTGACGTCGCCGACGGCCGGGAGGCCGAGGCCGCCGACGCCCGGCAGCTCGCCGGTCAGGTCGCCCACGCCCGGCAGGTCCGAGGTGGCCGGCAGGCCGAGGCCCGCGGTGAGGGCGGTGAGCTGGTCGATCGCGCCCTGGATGCCCGGGGCGTCGGTGCCGACCGGGGACAGGTCGCCGACGACGGGGAGGCCGCCCACGGCCGGGAGGCTGTCGACCGGCACGTAGTCGAGCACCAGCGGGAGGACCTCGTGCACGTCGGCGGCGCTGACGTCGCCGAGGCCGGCGGCAGCGAGGGCGCCCTGCGGGTCCGTCCCGAAGGCCGCCAGGGCGGTCGGGTCGTTGAGCAGGTTCAGGGCGAAGTCGTGCAACGTCTGCACGGATTCCATGGAGTTTCTCCTGGTCCGGTGGTTCGGGGGACGGCAGCGACCGCAGGGACCGCTGCTCCGTCATCAAGGTAGGGAGACCGTCCCCCAGCGCACATCGGGGATCACTCCGAGTCGCGGTCCGGTCAGCCGATAGGGGATCGATATGTCATCGTTAGGGAGTTAGGGGCTCATCCGAGACGCGCTCAGTTGGGTTAAATCCCTCCAGACCCTTGCCTGACTAACCCGTTTGGGTGAGGATGCCCCGAACCCTAGGGGGATTCCGTGCCCCCGATCGGCCGCCACGAGGTGAGGAGGAAAGCGCCGTTGCCCTACGTCCTCGGGATCGATGTGGCCCAGGGCCGGACCCACGCCGCCACCTGCCGCCGACAGGGCCCCGGCTGGAGCGAGCCCGAACCCCTCTGGCTGGGCGAACGGTCCCCGGCCGCGGCGTCCGCGCTGTTCCTCGACGACGAGGGGTACCTGCTGACCGGGGACGCGGCCGCGCAGGCCGGCGCCCAAGTCCCGTCCCGGCTGCTCACCGGCTTCCACCGGCGGATCGGCGACGACGTGCCGGTGCTCGTCGAAGGCGAGCCGTTCCCGCCCGAAACGCTCACCACCGTGCTCGTCGAGGGGATCGCCGAGCACGCCGCGAACCTGTTCGGCGGGCCCCCGCAGCACCTGGTGCTGACCCACCCCGGCGACTGGGGCGGCTACCGCCGTGACGTGCTGCGCCGGGCACTGGCCGAGGCCGGGTTCACCGCGGTGACGCTGGTCCCCGGCTCGGTCGCCGCGCTCGGCGCGCACCTGCCCGTCCCCGGTCCCGGCGCCCAGGTCGCCGGCGTGTGCGAGTTCGGCACCGACGGCGTGAACGTGACGCTGGCGACGGCGAGCGGCGCCGGCGGCTGGCAGCCCGGCCAGACCGCCGAAGGCGTGGCCCCGGCCGCCGCGCTGAGCACGCTGTTCGCGCTCGCCGGAGCGGCCTCGACGTCCCCCAAGGGGCTGGCCGGCGTGGTGTTCTGCGGCGACGTCCCGCCGCACGCACTGCCGGCCCGGCCGCCGTGCCCGGTGTTCGCGGGACCGGTTCCGCCGGCGACCGCCGCGCTCGGTGCGGCCGCCCTCGCGGCGCTGCGCGCCGAGGGCCGCGGGACGCCGCAGGAGCCGCCCCCCGTCGAAACCACCTTGCTGCCCAAGGTGGACACGCTCGGTGAGCTCGGCGAGCGGCCGCCCCGGCCGCCGGTCGAGATCACGCCGTTCGAGCTGCCCGAGCGCACCGGCCCGCTCACCCTCTTCCGGCGGCGGCGCCCCCTCGCCGCCGCGGTACTGGTGCTCGCCGCGGCGGTCTCGGCCGTCGTGATCACCGTCACCGCCCGCGAAGCCACCGCCGGTCCCACCCCGGCCCCCGCCCCCACCCACTGCGTCCCCTCCGGGGAAGGTCACTGTTGAACACACTGCTCACGCAGGTCCCCGCGCCGCACACCGTCCCCGTGCACCCGGTGGCCCGGCAGCTGCTCGACCGCATCGCCGCCGAGCCGGGCGCTCCCCTGCGGGTCGCCGTCGTGGCCCCCGGCGGGTACGGCAAGAGCGTGCTGCTCGCCGCGCTGGACCGCCGTTACCGCGAAGCCGGGGTCGACGCCGTGCTCGTCGACGACGCCGACCGGCTCGGCCCCGACCAGCTCGAGGAGCTGCTCGCCGGCGCGGACGGCCCGATCGTCGTCGCGCACCGGCCGGCCGCGGTGGCGCCCGGCTGGACGCTGCTGCAGCTCGGCCCGCTCGGCGTCGAAGAAGTGGCGCGGCTGATGGCCACGGTGACGGGGGCGCCTGCCGACCCCGCGGCCGCCGCCGAGCTGCACGCCCGCAGCGGCGGGGTGCCGCGGCTGGCCGAGCGCGCGCTGCGCGGGCGGCTGGAGGAGTTCCGGCCCGAGCTCGACGAGCTCGACGACGACGTCCTGCGCTACCTGATCGCGGCCGAAGCCGGTGCCGGGCGCAACCTCGACCTGTTGTGCGCGTTGCTCGACCGGCGCCCCGACCAGCTGCCGTCCATCGTCGAAGGCGCCCGCGCGACCGGCCTGCTCGCCCCCGACGACACGCTGCTGCCGCTGGCCGCGGCCGCCGTCCGCGACTTCGGACCACCCGCGCGGCGGCTGACGACGGTGCAGCGGCTGGTCGAGCTGCAGCTGGCGAACGGCCTCCCGGTGCTCGACCTGGCCCGGTCCCTGCTCGGCACGGGCAGTTCCGGCGCGTCGGCGGCGGCCGCGTTCGCCGCGGCGGCGGGCGAAGCGCTGCCCGCGGACGCCCGGCTGGCGGCGCAGCTGTTCGAAGCCGCCGCCGAAGCGGGCGACCGGTCCCCGGCCGTCACCGCGGGCTGGGCGCGCGCGGCGGCGTTGTCCGGCGACCTCGACACGGCGTTGCGCCTCGGCGACGGGATGCTCGGCGCGGCCGACGCGGAAACCCGGGCGGCGGGCGCGGAAATCGCGGCCACGGTGCTGACGCACCGCGGCGAGCTGGCCCGCAGCGCGGAGCTGTACCACTGGGCGGGCCGCGCGGACGCGTTCTCGGCGACGGCACTGGTCGGCACGGGCGACATCGAGGGCGCCCGGCGGCTGCTCGACTCCCCCACGCCGGGGGTGGCGCCGACGTTGTTCGCCGGCGCGGCCACCCGGATGGCCCGCGGCATCGTGGATTCGGTGTCCGGCTGCGCGACGGAGACGTTGTCGACCCTGCTCGGCGCGGCCGCGATGCTGGAGCCGGCGCTCGGCGGGATGCTGCTGCCGGACAGCCCGGCGGCGCTGGCCGCGCTGGTCGCCGTGCACACCGGCGAGCTGGCGCTGGCGGAGTCCGTGCTCACCAGGGCGCTGGACGGCGGAACGGGCGGCGACCTCCTGGCCGCGCGCCACCGGCTCCTGCTGGGCTGGGTCGCGATGACGGCGGGCGACCTGGCCGCGGCGGCGGAGCACCGCAACGCCGTGGCGGGCCGGTCTTTGGAAGCACGCGACGAGCTGTTCTTCGCGACCCTGGAGCTCGGGCTGGCCCGGCGGGCCAGTGACCTGGTGGGGCTGCAGCGGTCGTGGAACCGCGCGTACCAGGCGTCGATGCGGCAGCAGACGGACCTGTTCACGTTGCTGCCCCTGGGCGAGCTGGCGATCGCGGCGGCCCGCACCGGCGCGTTCGCCAAGCTTTCCGGACAGTTCGAGCGCGCCCACGGCCTGCTGGCCCGCCTCGGCGAGCCTCCACTGTGGACGGTGTCACTGGTCTGGCACGAGCTCCACGCGGCGATCACGCTGGAGGACGCGGACGCGGTCAAGGCCCACTTGGCCACGTTGACCACCCACGCCCACTGCGGCCGCCACCCGCGAGCCCTGGCCACGGCGGCCCAGGGCTGGCTGGCGGTGTTGAGCGGCACGTTCGACCCGGACGCCATAACGGCGGCGGCGGCGGAGCTCCACGACCTGGGCCTCCGCTGGGACGCGGCCCGCTTGGCCGGCCAGGCGGCGATCCGCACGTCCGATCGCAAGGCGATGGTCCAGCTGCTGGAGGCGGCCCGCCAGTTCCAGGGCCCGGCGGCCCGCCGCGAGCCGGGGACGTCCCCGGAGCCGGCGTCGGGCACGGGGCTGGCGGCGTTGAGCGAGCGAGAGCTGGAAGTGGCCCGGCTGGTGGTGGACGGGCTGACGTACAAGCAGGCGGGCAGCAAGCTGTTCATTTCGGGCAAGACGGTGGAGCACCACATGGCCCGGATCCGGGGGAAGCTCGGGGCGGCGGACCGGCGCGAGCTGCTGGCAACGCTGCGGGAGCTGCTTTCCCGCCCGGACGCGACTTAGGTTCGTCGCGCCCGGGGCGCCCCCAGCTCCGCGCACCGGGAGCGGGCGATCAGGAACAGATTTTCTTCTCACCCCCGCCGTTGTAGTACTGGCCATCGACGTTCACCCACCCCGAGATGTACGCGCAGTGGATTTCGGTGCCGCCCACGTAGATGGCCCCGGCGTACCTGTCGTAATTGCCGAGGTCGTACCAGTCCGTCTTCCAGTCTTCGCGGCGGATGTAGACCGCCATGGCGTGACGGCCTTCCTGGACGTCGTAGGTCATCGCGCACAAGGTGCCGCTGCCCTCGGCGGACCGCCAGATGTCGATGTACGCGTGGCCGTTTCCCAGCGGAATGGAGTCGTACCGGCTGCCCTTGCAGTACGAGAACGGACCGGCGTACCCGGGCGGCGCGTCGCTGGGGTTGGTCGCCGACGCGACGCCCGCCCCGGTGACCATCGAAATCGCGGCGATTCCGCAGACCGTGGCGGCCCTGAGCCGTACTGCAGTCCTGCTGAGCCTGGTCATGCGCGTTCCTCTCGCTGGGGTACGTCCGGCGAGTGGTTCACGCCGGAAACGGAAGTCGGTTTACCCCGAGAACGAGGCTTCACCCGATCGGCTGAGCTCCATGCATGCTCAGTCGCGCCGGCACCACGCCGCGCTGATCTGCCTGGCCTGCCGCCGCGACGTCCTCCACGCCATGCTTCGCAACGGCACCCACTAACGCATTCCGAGCCGACTCAAGCCCCTGCTGCGGCTTGACCACCACATGGGGGCGCCCCCCGGTTCCAGTCTATCGGCGGCGGGCGACGAAAAGCCGGGGAACAAGGGTGAGCGGGCCTTGTTGTCCACACCGCAGGTCGGTTGTGGACAACGAGGGCCGCTCGGGTCAGGCCGCTGCCGTTGTGGCCGTGAACGTTGCCGCTGGGCCGGTTCCCGTTGCCGTGATGGCCGCGACCGTGAACGTGTAGTCCGTTGCCGGCTTCAGGTTGTCCAGCACCCTGGTCATTCCCTTGACCGTGGGCTGGGTCACCAGGGCGTCGCGGCCCTCCACGCGGATCGTGCGGCCGTCGGAAACCGTGATCACGTACGCCAGGACCGGGGTGTCGCCCACCACCGCCGGGGGGTTCCAGCGGATTGCGGCCGCCGTTGTGCTCGGCAGTGCTCGGGCGCTCGTCGGGATTCCCGGCAGCACCGCCGTTTTCGGGCCCGGGGTCACCGGGGCCGCCGGTAGTGATGGCTCGCTCGTTCCGTACGCGTTGCGCGCTGCGACCGTCACCGTGTACGGCGTTCCGTCCGTCAGGCCCGGCACTTCCGCGTACGCGCGCTTGGCGAAGTCGGCGGCGGAAATCGTCGTCGTGTGGGTTTTGCCGCCGCCCGATGCCGTTAGCACGTATTGCGTCACCGGTGCGTTGTTGAAGGCGAACGTCGGGTTCCACGTGGCGTACAGCTTGCCCGCCACCGCGAACGTTCCCACTCGCGATGGTGCCTCGGCGGGGGCCTGGCCACCGATTCGGCGCATGAGCAAGGCTCGGTAGGGCGGTTCGAGGCCCGCGTTCGCGACGATCTCCTTCGGTGCCGCCGCCGGGTTCGGGAGCAGGTGGTTTCCGCGGGTGATCGCGCCCTTGTCCGTCTTGTCGCGGTCGCCCTGCTGCCAGTAGTTGCCCTCGGTCAGCGTCGGGTCGTTGTTGCCCAGGTCGTCCCGGTAGTCGACGTGGACCGTTCCGACGTTGAAGTACGCCATGTCGTAGAGGACGTTGCCGCGGATCGTCTCGTACGTGTTGCCGTTGTCCGTGTAGACGCCCTTGCCGAGCCCCCACTGGCCGTGGATCACGTTGCCGGTGACCTTCTCGCCGTCGTCCAGGGAACTGCCCGTGATGCCCTGGGTGTACACGCCGCCGCCGTCGTCGAGCATCTGCATGTAGTCGAAGATCAGGTTGTCCGTGATCACGTTGTCGTGCGACAGGTTCGGCGTCGCCGGGCGCTTGATCTTGTCCGGCCAGCCGCCCCAGCCGACCGAGATCGCCGAGTAGCCGACGTGGTCGATCTGGTTGTGGGCGATGGTGTTCCGGATCGTGTAGCCGTTGACGATCGGCACGCCGCCGTGGAATTCGCGCGGCAGGCCGTAGAGGTGGTTGTCGGTGACCTGGACGTCCCGGACGACGTCGGCGTCGGTGTCGGTGACCGGTTTGTCGACGCCGCCGATCTGCACGCCGTTGCCGGAGATGTCGGTGAAGACGTCGCCGCGCACCCGGGATTCCTTGGTGCCGTCGATCAGGTCCAGCCCGGCGCCGCCGAGGTGGGCGAAGACGCTGTCGGCGAATTCGATGCCGCGGCCGTGCGAGACGGAGACGTTGGCCGGCTCCCGCGTCCACGACGCGTACGGGCAGGTGCCGCCGGGGACGAACTGGCAGAGCCCCTGCACGGCCCAGCCGTCGGCGCCGGTGATCGTGTAGCCCGCCTGGATTTCCGAGAACCCTTCGGGCGACGACGGCGTCAGCCAGGTCGCGTAGGAGTAGCGCAGGCCGCGGAAGGCGACGTCGTGGATCGGCGCGGCGGCCGTGCCCTTCGCGTCGAGGAGTTTTTCCAGCACCGGGACTTCGACGTCCGCGCGACGCAGGTCCTGCCCGGGCCTCGGCAGGTAGTAGACGACGTGGGCGGACCGGTCGAGGTACCACTCGCCCGGGGTGTCGAGCAGCTCGAAGGCGTTCTCGGCGTAGGTGGGGTGGCGTCCGTTGGTGAGGTCGGCCGGCCCGACCATGTTGACGCTGCGGCCGGGGATGTCGGGGAACAGCACGCGTCTCGTCGAGTTGTCCCAGCACGGGTTCGCCATGGTGATCGTCGCGCCCTCGGCGGCGGCGAGCGGGCAGCGCGGTTCGGTCCACTGGCCGAGGCCGTCGCGCTGGACGTTCCACAGCGCCTCGCCCGAGACGTACACGAACTCGACGTCCTTGGGGTTGCGCCAGTGCGCGAGCGTGTCGGCGTCGGCGGTGTAGCCGGTCGCGGTGGCCTTGACGGTCACCGGCAGCGGGCCGCGGGCGCGTTGCTCGCGGACGCCGTCGACGTAGAGCTGCCGCGTGTTGTCCAGCCCGGCGGGCGCGGGCGCGGCGAACAGGCCCGGACGGCCCGCCACCGGCCGCCAGCCGGTGACGCGCACGCCGCCGTTCAGCTCGGTGTCACCGCTGCCCTGCCAGATGACGCGGTGGCCGTTGCCGCCGGAGTCCCGCGCATCGAGCCGCAGCGGGGCGGCCAGCCGGAAGACGCCGGGCGCGAGGTGGACGGTGAGGTCCCGGGTGAGGTGCGGTGCGCGTTGCCGCACGAGGTCGCGGGCGCGGTCGAGGGTCCGGACGGGATGGGCGGCGGCGCCGGAGGCCCGGTCGGAGCCGCCGGGCGAGACGTAGACGTCCTGATCGGCGGTGGCCGCGGCCACCGGCCCGGATGTGGCGAGCAGGGCGCCCGCGCCGAGGAGAACGGTCACCACGGTGCGGCGCCGCGTCGAGCCCCACTTGGTCAGCATGGGCCAAAGATAGGATCTCTTGCCGCGGGATGTCGATAAAGTCCCGCTCAGCGGGGCTAGATCTCACCTAGTCATCGGATGCCTGTGGGGCATTCAGTCGCGGCTGGGCCCGAAGCGTTCCGTGCGGATGCGGTGCGGGTCGTGGCCGAGGGCGACCAGGATGTCGGCCACCGTCTCCACGAAGCCCGTCGGGCCGCAGACGAAACAGGACGCGCCGAACTCCGCCGGCCAGCCCGCCGTGTTGATCGTCGCCACGTCGATGCGGCGCGGGAGGCCCGGACGGCCTTCGGGCAGCTCGCGCGTGTAGACGTAGGTGACGTCCAAGCCCGCCACCGGAGTGCGCAGCTCGTCCGCGTAGTACAGCTCGGCCGGGGTGCGCAGGGAGTAGATCAGCTTGAACGGCGTGCGGACGCCCGCCGCCCGGCGGGCGCGGACCATCGCCATCAGGGGGACGATGCCCGAGCCGCCCGCGACCAGCAGGACCGGGGCCGGGTCCGTGGGCCGCCAGGCGAACCAGCCGCCGATCGGGCCGCGGATCTCGACCGGGTCGCCGATCGCGTACGGCCCGGTGAGGTGCTCGGACACCTCGCCGTCGGCGACGCGCTGCACCGTCAGCTCGATCCGGTCGCCGTCCGCGGGCGCCGCGAGGGAGTAGCTGCGCTGCGCGCGGTAGCCGTCGGCGGCGGTGAGCCGGACGTCGACGTGCTGGCCGGCCAGGTGCCCGGGCCACCCGGGCACGTCGAAGACGAGCGTGCGCGCCGTCGGCGTCTCATCGCGGAATTCGGCCAGGCGGGCGACCCGCCAGGCTAGTCGCCCTGATACCGCTGTTCGCGCCATGGATCCCCGTAGTCGTGGTAGCCGGCGTTCTCCCAGAAGCCCGGCTCGTCCCGGGTCTTCAGCTCCAGCCCGCGCACCCACTTCGCGGACTTCCAGAAGTACAGGTGCGGCACGAGCAGCCGCGCCGGACCGCCGTGCTCGGGGGTCAGCGGCTTCCCGCCGTACTCGTAGGCGACCCACGCCTGGCCGTCCAGCAGGTCGGCGAGCGGCAGGTTCGTCGTGTACCCGCCGTAGGCGTGCACCATGACGTAGTCGGCCTCGGTGGCGAGCCCGCCGACCAGCGTGTCGACCGAGACGCCGCGCCAGCGGGTGTCCAGTTTGGACCACTGGGTGACGCAGTGGATGTCCACTGTGGGCTTCTCGCTGGGCAGGGCCATCAGCTCGGCCCAGCTCCAGGTGTGCTTCTCGCCCGTCTCGGTGGTGACGGTGAACTCCCACGTCTCGGTGCGCACGCGCGGGGTCGGGCCCGCCGACAGCACCGGGAAGTCCTCAGCCAGGTACTGCCCGGGTGGCAGCCGCGGGTTGCCGCTGCGCGCCCGGCCCTGGAACCCCGGAGTCACGACACCCATGCGGCTCTCCCTTCCCGATCGCGACGAGCCTACGCCCGGACGTGCAGCCCCAGCGACGTGACGAGCACCGCAGCCTGTTCGGGTGACACGATCGCCCCGGCCAGCTCGGCGTCCAGCGGGTCGAGCGCGGAGAGGTCACTGCCCCGCAGCTCGGCTTTCGCCAGCTTGACGGCGTGCAGCGACGCCCCGGACAGGTCGACGTCGGCGAACACCGCGCCGGCGCAGTTCGCCCCGGTGAGGTCGGCCTCGCGCATCCGGACGCCCTGGAAGGTGACGGCCCGCAGGTCGGCCCCCGCCAGCCCGGCGAACGACCAGTCCCCGCCGGTGACCCGCAGCGGCCGCAGCTCGCACTCGGTGAACGTGGCGCCGACGAGCTTGCACCCGGTGAATTCGGCGTCGAAGAAGGTGCACCGCCGGAAAGAGCAGCCGGTGAACGCCGAGTCCGTATGCCGGGACGCGTTGAAGCGCACGTTGCCGAAGACGCAGTCGGTGAAGACCGCGTTCCGCGTGACCGCCTCCGAGAAGTCGACCTCGTGGAACGCACACCGCGCGTAGTGCCGCCCGCTGATCTCCTCCCCGTACCAGTCGTCACGGAGGAACCGCCGGTCCTCTTGCACGGTCTCGGCCATCCCGCCAGGCTAGCGGCAGACCCGACACCGGAGGGGCCGCGCATGCTCGACGCCCACGCCGTCCGCGCGGCGGTGCCGATGACCGCCGCCGTGAACGCGGTGCGAGAGGCGTTCCTCGACCTCGCCGCCGGCCGTTTCGTGGTGCCGCAACGGTTGTCGTTCGCGGGCGGCACGACGCTGGTGATGAGCGCCTGCCACACGCCGACGTCGACGACGGTGGTGAAGACGCTCAACCTGGCCCCCGGCCGGACGCCGATGATCCTCGGGACGCTGGTGTGGAACACCGCGGCCGGTCAGGTGGTCGCCGACGCCGTCGAGGTCACGACGCTGCGCACCGGCGCGGTGTCCGGCGTGGCCACGGGCCTGCTCGCCCCGCCCGAGGCGAGCCGCTTGGCGTTGCTCGGCACCGGCGCCCAGGCGGCCGACCAGGTGCGTGCCGTGGCGGCCGTGCGCCCGGTCCGCCGGCTGGCGGTGTTCGGCCGGTCTCCCGCGCGCGCTTCGGCGTTGGCCGGGCGGCTGGGAGGCGAGTTCCCGGACGTGGTGGTGCGGGTGGCTTCGAGCGCCGCGGATGCGGTGGCCGATGCGGAGATCGTCTGTTGCGCTACTTCATCGAGTACTCCTCTCTTCGGTGTCGAGGACTTGCCGGAACGGGTGCACGTCAACGCGATCGGGTCGTACCTGCCGTCCATGCGGGAGTTGCCCGCGGAGTTGCTGACCACCGCGGGGTGCGTGGTGGTGGATCAGGCCGAGGCGGCGCTGGCCGAGGCGGGCGAGGTGATCCACGCCGTCGACGCCGGTTTCCTTGAGCGCGGTGAGCTGATCGAGCTGGGTTCGGCTCTGTGTCGGCCTCCGGTGGTGGGTGGGCGAACGGTGTTCAAGTCCGTCGGGCTCGCTGTGCAGGACTGGGCGATTGCCCGGCTGCTCGGTTAGGTGTGTTGGTCAGGCGGGTGACCGGCGGCTTGCCGCCGATTGAGCTGTGGGGTCGGCGGTGATTGTAGAAGTGCAGCCGGCCCGGCAGCGCCGCTCGCCGCAGGGCCTCGGACGGGTAGAACCGGGCGTAGGCCCACCCCTCGGCCAGAGTGCGGTGGAAGCGTTCGATCCGGCAATGGTCTGCGCCGGCCGCCGAGCTGGCCCGCGCCCAGCCGATGCCGCCACCGCAACCCCGCGATCGCCCGCACCAGCGCGGGGCGCGGTCTTGGCCGAGCCTCCCCCAGGTGATGTGGTTCCTCGGCAGCTCCACTTCACATCCGGAGGCCTTCACCTGTCTGCACGACAGGGCCGTCACCAGTCACCTCAACTCCCTGGACATCACAGCCAGGGCGGGCTGGTCACCCCGCGTGCCGGGTGGGCGGCGGAGAGCAACCGGGAGCGGCCGAACGGCGCAATCTTGCGTCTGGAGCGTTTGATCTGTCACCCGATCCGGGAATTTTCGCGGCATGTCTCCTTGGCGAACCACTACCAGACGGAACACGGCCGTGCGGGTCATCACGGCGATCGGCGCGATCTTCGCGGGGATCGAAGTTCTCTACATGATCATGGTGCTCGCGGGTGCGAACGCCGGCAACGCCTTCTTCCAGTTCATCAAGTCACTGGCGGTTCCTCTCGCGTTGTTCTGGCCCGGTTTGTTCCCGGTGGACAGCCCCAGCCTCGCCGTGATCCTCGACTACGGCCTGGCCGCGGTGTTCTGGCTGGTCGTCACCGGCATCATCGCCCGCTTCGCGGGCCGGTGACCGACGGGCGACGCCGCCCTCAGTGCTGCCGCCTGCTGTCGCTGCCCCCTCCAGCGGCGGCAGGCGGCTCACCACTTGGCTGCCGGTAGGTCGGTGCCGGCCGGCGTGCGCCGCTCGATCGGGTGCGACCGCGGGAGAAACGGCTCGCCGCCGGACCGCTGCCGCGGAGCATCTGTTGCCCGAAAGGCGCACCCAGCCGACTCCTACCACCCGTAATTCGACGATGCGCGGCGAGTACCGCGCCGCCGGACCGCTGCCGCTTGGCGGGAACGCCGGAACCCAGGTGGGACTGCAGCAGCCACACCCGCTGCCCTGCAGGTACTCGTGACCTGAGCAAATCCCCTCCATGATCCCAACCGCCACACCCGATACGTGGCCGAGGACACCGACCGGGCCAGTCGCCTGCACGCTAATTCGGCTCGGACACAACGCAAACCGAATAGCGAGTCCTCGAGATCCGGGCTATCCGCAGGTGGAAGCCCGCACAGATCGCGTACCTACCCGGGATGAGCCGCTCCACGGTGCGAAGGATCCTGTCCGGCCATCGTCTGCGACGGCTAAACCATCAACCACCCGAACTATCGCCGCTAAGGCGTGTCTGACAACCCTTTGGTCCAGGTGATCACCGCGTGCAGGACAACCGCTGCTCGGTCGACGATGGCGAGTTTGTCGTAGCGAGTGGCCAGGCTGCGCCACTGTTTGAGCAGGTTGAACTGTCGTTCGACGGCGTTGCGACCGCCGCGGGAATCACGGCGGCGATGCCGCGGTCGCGCAAATGTCCGCGGATCGCTCTGGAGGAAGTACGCCTTGTCGCCGCGGACACGGTCGACCGCGACTGCGTCCGCGGCGAGCGACGTGCAGATGCCGCATCAAGTACGGGGACATCGGCACGCCGCCGGCTTGAGTGGGCCCGACCAACGTCACCAGCGGTCGGCCATTCCCATCGACGAGATAGTGCACTTTGGTGCTCCACCCGCCGCGGGAGCGGCCAATCGCGTGATCAAGCGGCTCGCTCAGCAGATCCGCGTAGTTCGACCAAGCCCCCTGTGGCGCGGGTGATGTTCGTGGCGTGCTGATGCGCCTGCGCGATCGTGGAATCCACCGACACCGACCAGTCGACCAAACCGGCCGCCTCCGCGTCGGCGAGCAGGCGCTGCACCACGGTGTCCCAGGTGCCGTCGCCGGCCAAGACCAGCTGAAACCGCGACACGACCGACAGGATTCCAGCAACCACCCGGGCTATCGCCGCTAAGTGAGGAACGACCCTTTTGTGGCCTCCTTCCGGCATCCGTCCCCGCCTTCGGCGACACTGGACCGATGAGCGACGGCAGGTGGTTCGACGGCTGGTCACCCTGGCCCGAGCTGGCCGGGCTGGCTGCTGCCGGGCGTTCGCTTCTTCCGAACGTCCCCGTCACGCCCGCTGCCCTCGCGCGGACCGTCACCGAACAGCTTGTCGGGCGGCGGCTGACCACCAAGGTCGGGGACCGGGAGGTCGGCCTGACCCTCGCCGAGCTCCATTACCCCGCCGACAGTCTTCGGCTGGCCACCGGACGGCTCGGCGACGTGCGCATCGTTGCCGAGGATGTCGACTGGCCCGAGTCCGGAGGGGGCCGCATTCCGCTGCGGCGGGTCACCGTGCTCGCCGAAGATGTCCGCCTGCGCTCGCTCCCCACTCCCGCCGCCAAGCCGGCTCGCGTGGACCTGCGGATCGCCGTCTCCGCCGACCTGCTCCGCGAACGGGTGGCACAGGTCCGGCCCGGGATCGTGGCCGCGCCGGCGGACAACGGACTGCTCCGGATCCACTGGGCCAGGAAACCCCACTGGGGCCACCTTTCCCTGGAAGCCCGGGTGGAGGACGACGCCGTCGTGCTCCACCCACGGACCCTCCACATCGGACAGCGGGAACTACGCCCGCCGAAACGCTTTCACCCCATCGTGTTGCCGCTGCCGGAACTCCCGCCGGGGCTGACCCTGACGAAGGTGGCACCCCGGCACGGCGAACTCGTGCTCCACACCGTCGCGGAAGAGTGGCCGGAACGGCTTTCCCGCATTCCCCTCGCCGATCTGCTGAGCTGGTTGACCACCGCAGCGGTGACCCTGACTTTGCCGAAACTCGGTTCGCGTCCATGACAGCCAACGTACTCGAACGCGCGTTCGAACATCATCACCCACAACGGTAAACCGGTCCTCAGGTGACCGGGAACCAGGTCCCGGACGCCCATTCCGTGTCACCCCAGGCTTTCCGCTCGTCGGCGCGGGGGTCGAGCACCAGGTCGGTGTCCTCCCGGAACACCAGCACCGGCCGCAGCTCGGGGCCGTACGGCGGCCACTCGGGGCCGTCCGCGTCGGCGACGCCGTCGCGGATGAACCGCACCCAGGCGCGGTGGATCAGCAGCGCCGCCCGCTCGCGCGCCGGGTTCACGGCGGACCCCTGCGAGGCCAGCGGCAGCGGGGTCTTCCACGCCATCGTCGTCTCGGTGCCGTGGCCGCCGTCGAGCTGCTCGGGCACGCCGGGCGCCGCGATGTCGATGCGGTAGCGGTAGACGGGCGCGTGCGCGGACTGCGCGTCGGCGAGCCGCTGCGTCGGGATGCCGTAGCGTTCGTCGCCCATCGCGGCGATCTTGGCGGACTTCAGATCGGGGACGCGGCGAAGGTACGTCTCGAGGAGATGCGAAGCACCTTCGTCACCGAGAATGCCGGAAAGCACCCCGGAAGCCGGCGCCGTCGCGACGTCTTCGCCGAGCATCAGCGCGTACGTGCTGCCTTCGTTGCTGTTGCAGCCGACCAGCAGCGGGATCCCCGCCGCACTCCCCCGCCGGATCGGCTCGATCGGCACCTCCGGCAGCACGCTGGGGTGCAGGGTCGGGCGCCACAGCCACAGCGCCTGGAAACCGGTGAGGATCCGTTCTTGCGCCTCGACGAACTCCTTCGCCGGCAACGCCCGCAGCGCCTCCAGGTCGTGGCAGCCGAGTTCGTCCAGGAGCCGCCGGGCCAGCGCTGTCCCGGCTTCCGGCGTCGCCACGTGGTCCGCGCCGCCGCTGCTGCTGATCGCCTGGGCGAACAGGCCCCGGCCGAGCGGGCTGCCCAGCAGGTTCCCGACGCTCTTCGCACCCGCCGAGACGCCGTAGACGGTGATCCGCTCCGGGTCGCCGCCGAACGCGGAAATGTTGCGCCGCACCCACTTCAGGGCCTCGACCTGGTCGAGGAACCCGCACACACCGGCGTCCGGTTCGGCGGAGCCGAAGATCCCGGCGAGGTGCAGGAAGCCGAGCGAGCCGAGCCGGTAGTTGACGGTGACCACGACGATCCCGGCGCGCGCGAACTCCTCGCCGTCGCCCAGCTGCTCGCCGTGGCCCACGCGGTAGCCGCCGCCGTGCAGCCAGAACAGCACCGGCCGGCCGCCTTCCGGCGCGGGTCCTTCGGGCGTGCAGACGTTGAGGTACAGGCAGTCCTCGTCGCACACCGCGGCCGGATTCATCGGGTCCGGCGACTGCATCGCGTGCGGCCCGTACTCGGTCGCCACGTGCACGCCACCGGACAGAGCAGGCGGCTGCGGTGCCTTCCACCGCAGCTCGCCGACGGGCGGGCGGGCGTACGGGATCCCGCGCCAGACGCGGACACCGTCGCCCGCCAGCCCGACCAGCGCCCCGAGTTCGGTCGTGACCGTCGGGACGGAAGCCATCAGAGCGAGGCCTGCTCGACCGTCGGCAGGCAGACCTCGAACCGGGTGTTCCCGGGCTCGGATTCGACGCGCAGGTCACCCTGGTGCCGTTCGACGACGATCTTCCACGAGATGTCCAGGCCCAGCCCGGTGCCCTCGCCGACCGGCTTGGTCGTGAAGAACGGCTCGAAGATCCGCGGCTTGATGTCCGCCGGGATGCCGGGGCCGGTGTCACCGATCTCGACGCGGACCTGGTCGTTCTCGCCCCACGTCCGCAGCGTGAGCGTGCCTTCGCCCTTCATCGCGCCGATGGCGTTGTCGATGATGTTCGTCCACACCTGGTTGAGCTCGGCCGGGTACGCCGGGATCTTGGGCAGGCTGCGGTCGTACTCCTTGACGACCCGGATGCCGCCGCCGATCTTGCCGGACAGCATCACCAGCGTGGAGTCGAGGCCGTCGTGGACGTCGACCCACTGGTGCGGCGCGCGGTCCATCTGGGAGTACTGCTTGGCCTTGCCGACCAGCGCGGAGATCCGGGTGGTGGAGTCCTCGATCTCGCCCATCAGCATCTCGGTCTCGAGCGCGTAGGCGAGCCAGCGGACGGCACCGTCGATGAACGTGTCGCCGACCTGCTCCAGGACGTGGTCCAGGTCGGCCGTGGTCAGCCCGGCGCGGACGTAGATGTCGGCGAGGTCCCAGCCGCCGTCGATGCCGCGGTCGTCGAACCAGTCGGTGATCTCGTCCTCGCGGTCGGCCTGCTGCATCGCCGTCAGCTTCTCGGCCTGCGCGACCTGCTTGACCAGGCGTTCCTGGACGTCGATGAGCTGGTAGAGCAGCTCGGGTTCGATGTCCTTCTTGGCCAGGAAGGCGAGCTTGTGGCGCATCCCGGCGACGCGTTCGCGCAGGGCGGACGTCGCCCGGACCGCGGCCGCGGCCGGGTTGTTCAGCTCGTGCGTCAGGCCCGCCGAGAGCTCCCCCAGCGCCAGCAGCCGGCGTCGCGAGCCGATCACCGTGTCGCTGTTGCGCCAGCCGAGGTACATGCCCTCCAGCAGGTGGGTCGCCATCGGGAACCACTTGCGGAACTCGACGGAGAACTCCTTCGACGGCAGCGCGAGCAGCGTGACGTCGGACAGCGCGCGCACGGTGGTGCCGAAGGTGTGCTCCGCCTCCTGGTGCACGAAGAACTGCGTCGCGCCGAAGTAGGCGCCGCGCTGGTCGGACCGGTTGGTCTCCACCTCGGTGCCGCTGACCAGGCGCGTCATCCGGATCGCGCCGTTCAGCAGGACGTAGAAGCAGGTCGCCTCGCCGCCCTCGTTGATGATCGTCGAGTCGCCCTCGTACTCCTCGAGCACGGCGTTGGCGGCCACCCAGTCGAGCTGGTCTTCGGAAAGGTGTTCGAACAGGAAGAGGCCGCGAAGCTCTTCCCGCGGCAGTGCGCTCATTGTTCCTCCAGGTACCGGTGTACCAGCGTCACGGCCATCGCACCCTCGCCGACCGCGGACGCCACCCGCTTGACCGACTGCGCCCGCACGTCACCGGCCACGAACACGCCGGGGATGGACGACTCGAGGTAGTGCGGATCACGGTCGAGGGTCCACCCGGCCGGCCGCTGCCCGGCGGACAGCAGGTCGGGGCCGGTGCAGACGAAGCCGTGGTCGTCGCGGTGGATGGCGTCGCCGAGCCAGTCGGTGCGCGGGGCGGCGCCGATGAAGATGAAGAGGTGGCCGGACTCGACGGTTTCGGTGACGCCGTTCTCGCAGAGCGTGATCCGCTCGAGGTGGCCGTCGCCGTGGACCTGCTTGACCGTGGTGTGCGTGCGGACGTGGATGTTCTCGATGCCGGCGATCTGCTCGATCAGGTAGTGCGACATCGAGGCTTCCAGTGACTCGCCGCGCACCAGGATCGTGACGTCGCTGGCGTGCCGGGAGAAGAACACCGCGGCCTGGCCGGCGGAGTTCGCGCCGCCGACGATGTAGACGTGCTCGCCCTTGCACTCGGGGGCCTCGGTCGCGGCCGAGCCGTAGTAGACGCCACGGCCGGTGAGCTCTTCGACGCCCTCCGCGTCCAGGGCGCGGTAGGTGACGCCGCTGGCCAGGATCACCGAGTGGGCGGCGATCTCGCTGCCGTCGCCGAAGGTGACCACCCGCGAGGAGCCGCGGGCTTCGAGGCCGACGACGTCCCGCGCGGTCAGCACCTCGGCGCCGAACTTCTGCGCCTGACGCCGGGCCCGGTCGGTCAGCTGGGCACCGGAGACGCCGTCGGGGAAGCCGAGGTAGTTCTCGATGCGGGAGCTGGTGCCTGCCTGGCCGCCGGTGGCCTTCTTCTCGACGAGGACCGTGCGCAGGCCCTCGGACGCCCCGTAGACGGCGGCACCGAGCCCGGCCGGGCCGCCCCCGATCACGACGAGGTCGTAGAACTCCTGCGCCGGGCGCGTCGACAGGCCGACGGCGTCGGCGATCTCGCTGCCGGACGGGTTCTTGAGCACCGTGCCGTCCGGGGTGACGACGACCGGGATGTCCTTCTCGGAGGCCTCGGCGGCCTGCAGGATCCGGCAGGCTTCGTCGTCCTCGACCGAGTACCAGCGGTACGGGACGGCGTTGCGGGCGAGGAAGTCGCGCAGGTGGAACGAGGGCGAGTTGTAGCGGTGGCCGATGAGCTTGACCTCCTCGACCGGCCGGTCCCCGACCGCCTTCCAGGTCTCGACCAGCGCGTCGATCACCGGGTAGAGCTTCTCCTCCGGCGGGTCCCACGGCTTGAGCAGGTAGTGGTCGACGTCGACGACGTTGATCGCCTGGATCGCGGCGTCGGTGTCGGCGTAGGCGGTCAGCAGGGCGCGGCGGGCGTGCGGGAACAGGTCCATCGCCTTCTCGAGGAAGGCGATCCCGTCCATCTGCGGCATCCGGTAGTCGGCGAGGATGGCGGCGACGGCGTCGCCGCGCAGCTTGATCTCGCGCAGGGCGTCGAGGGCGTCCGGGCCGGAGTCGGCGCGGATGACGCGGTAGTCCTTGCCGTAGCGGCGCCGCAGGTCACGGGCGACCGAGCGGGACACGGCGGGATCGTCGTCGACGGTCATCAGGATCGGCTGGCTCACGAGGTGCAGCCTACGGCGCTCACCGCCCGGTTGGGGAGGACCGCCGTTTCGGCACCTGGACCCGCTCCAGGTCCTGCGCCACGACGATTTCGCCGTCGAACTCGGCCCGTGCCTCTTCCGCGAACCGGTTCGGATCGGGGTAGCGCTGCGAGAAGTGGGTCAGCACGAGCTGGCGGACGCCGGACTCGGCGGCGACGCGCGCGGCCTGCTGGGCGGTCAGGTGGCCGAAGTCCCTTGCCAGGGAGGTGTCCTCGGCCAGGAACGTCGACTCGATCACGAGCGTGTCGGCGTTTTCGCTGAGGGCGTACACCGCGTCGCACAGCCGGGTGTCCATCACGAACGCGAACCGCTGGCCGGGCCGCGGCTCGCTGACGTCTTCGAGTGCCGTGCTCCCCAGGCGCCCCTCCCGCTGGAGCCGGCCGACGTCCGGGCCCGCGATGCCGCGCTCCCGCAGCCTTTCCGGGCGCATCGTGCGGCCGTCCGGCTCGGTCAGCCGGTAGCCGAACGCCTCGACGGGGTGGCTCAGGCGCATCGCCTCGAGGGTGAGCTTGCCGGTGGCGATCGGGCCGTCACCGGCGATCGGGTGTTCCTGCAGGTCGGCCTGCTCGTAGAAGGCCGTCGCGTGCCGCATCCGCTCGAAGTAGTGCGCGCCGGACGCCGGGAAGTGGGCGTGCACCGGGTGGCTGACCTTGTCCAGCGACAGCCGCTGGATCACGCCGGGCAGGCCGAGGGTGTGGTCGCCGTGGAAGTGCGTCACGCAGATCCGCGTGACGTCCGTGGCGGCCACACCGGCCCGCAGCATCTGGCGCTGGGTGCCCTCGCCGGGGTCGAAGAGGATGCCTTCGCCGTCCCAGCGCAGCAGGTAGCCGTTCTGGTTGCGGTGGCGCGTTGGCACCTGGGAAGCGGTGCCCAGCACCACCAGTTCGCGGGTCGACACCCCCGCACGGTACTCAGGCGGCCGGGGTGGTGCCGCCCAGTTTCCGCAGCCGGAAGGCCAGCACGAGCAGCATGATCCCGTAGAGCAGGGCGTAGATCCCGACGAGCAGCGCGATGCCGTACGCGCCGGCGATCGGGTTGATCACGATCAGGATGCCGGCGAGCACGGAGATCGCGCCGGCCGCGATGAGAAACGCCTCGCCCTCGATCTGCTTGCGCAGCCGGACCGCCGCGGCGATTTCGGCGATCCCGGTGATGATCGCCCAGAAGCCGACCAGCAGGGCCAGCAGCAGGACGGTGATGCCGGGCCAGACCAGGACGAGGATCCCGGCGACGATGCCGAGCGCGCCGAGGACGCCGTAGGCCACCCGGTGGCCGGTGTCACCCGGACGGAACGCCTGCATCAGGCCGCCGATGCCGTCGACGATCGCGTACACGCCGTACAGGATCGCCAGGACGAGGACGGTGGCACCGGGCCAGATCAGCGCGAAGAGCCCGAAGAGCACGGCGAACACACCGCGGACGGCCACCAGCGGCCACGCTTTGCGGGGTTCGACGACGGTGAACGCTGCGAAAGAGGTCATCTGCCGCTCCTGGATCGGATTGGGGCTCTCAGTATTGAGGCAGTTACCCCGTCCGGCTCCCGGAACACCCCGTTCGGTGTACTCGAATAGGACCGGCGTGCGCCGCGGCCGCCACCACGGCGCACGCCGGTTGCTCAGGGGTAGCTCACCAGGTTGACGGCCTTGGTCCCGGACGGCGTGGCCGGGCCCGTGTTGTTGATCACGTGCGTGATCGTGCCCTGGTAGTTGAGCGACACGGTCACCATGTCGTGGAACCGGACACCCGGTGTGTTCGGCGCCTCGTACGCGTGCGCGCTCGCCACGGACGGGTTGGTGCTGAAGTAGCAGTAGCTGCCCAGCCCCCACGCTTCGTGACTGGTGACGTTCGGGCTCACCTTGTAGGCGGAGAAGCCCTGGGTGGAGCCGTTCATCCAGCTCGACTGGTTCGGGACGTCGTAGGGCATCTCGTTCTGGAAGAAGTAGGTCCGGCCGCCGTTGCCGTTCCAGACCACCTGCGTCTTCTGGTAGTGCTCGACGAAGAGGCCGTACATCGTGACGTCGTTGCCGTTGACGATCAGGCCGGTGTCGGCGGTGTTGGTGGTCCAGCCGACGTACTCGTTGCGGTCGGCGTGGTCGGCGCGCCAGATCCACATGTGGTCGCCGATCACGTTGCTGCTGTTGACGACCAGGCTGTTCGTCGCCTTCCCGACGGCGGCACCGCCGATCCGGAAGAACACGTCGTGCAGCGACGTCGGGTCGGCCGCGTGGTTCGCGCTCGAGCCGGCCGGGCCGACCTGCATCAGAGTGTTCGAGCTGGTCGTGCCCGCGTCGATCAGCAGGCCGGCGACCTTGACGCCGTCGACGTCGTCGACGGTCATCGCGGTGATGCCGTTGTCCGGGATCAGCGTGGCGATGCCGAGGCCGAGCACGACGGTGTCCGGACGGGTGACGCGCAGCGTCTGGTTCAGGTGGTAGACACCGGGCGTGACCAGCAGGTTCTTGCCAGCGGCGAGGGCGGCGTTCATGTCCGCGGCGGTGGCGCCGGGCTTGGCGATGTAGAACTGGCCGATCGGGACGGACGTGCCCGGCGCGGTGCCGTTCGCCCAGGTCGTGCCGGACGCGTTGGTCCTGAGGCCGGGGACGAAGACCTGGTAGTTGCCGCTGCCGTCGACGTAGAGGAACGGCTTCTCGCGCACGACCGGCGTCTGGCCGACGGTGGTGTAGGGCGGCGACGGGAAGGTGTTCGCCGGGGCGCCCTGGACACCCGCGAAGACCATGTTCCAGTTCGAGCCGTTCCAGCTGCCGAACTGCGAGTTGCGCGAGATCCACTGCTGCTGCGAGCCGGAGCGGACCTGGCCGTCGATCTTCGAGTCGGAGATCCAGCCGCCGCTGGCCCAGCCGCCGTCGTCGAGCTGCAGGTCACCGCGGACGTGCATGCGGCGGTAGGGCGCGGCCTGGCTGACGGCCCAGCGGTCGGCGCCGGAGTTCGGGGTCACGGACAGGTTTTCCGCGCCCCGCCAGAAGTTCTGGGTGGCGTTCTGCGGCGGGAACCAGTCGGCCTCGACGTGCACGGCGCCGTTGACGTTCACGGCGTCGGGGGTCAGGCCGAGGCCGAGGACCTGGGTGTAGAAGCCGACGTTGACGTCGTTGGCGTAGGTGCCCGGCTTGAACATGACGGCGTAGCGCTGGCTGCCGAACTGGTTGCGTTCCTGCTGGGCGAAGATGCTGTCGAGCCGGCTCTGGATGGTCGAGCTCGGCATGGACGGGTCGAAGACCACCACGTTCGGGCCGAAGTCGGGCTGTCCCGGCTGGCTGGTGTTCACGGGGGTCAGCATGAAGGACTGGGCGGCGGTGCCGTTGCAGGTGTACTGCTGGAGCTGCACATCTGCGGTCGAGGCACCGGGCACGTCGAGGCACTTCCCGCTGTTGCGGCTGACGAAGTGGTACCGGCCGCCGCCTTCGTCGACGGCCTGCCACTGCTGGTTGGCGCCGCCCCCGTAGGTCCAGAGCTGGAGCTGGCCGCCATCGGCGGTGGAGACGTCCTTGACGTCCCAGGTCGCGGCCGGATTGGCGCGGGCGTTGATCCGGAAGTAGCCGTCGCCGGTGGCCTGGAACTGCCACTGCTGCGAAGCGGTCTGGTTGCAGGTGTACTGCTGGACAACGGTCCCGTCGGCGGTCCCGGCGCCCTTCGCATCGACGCACTTGCCACTGTTGACGGCGGCAACGGTGTACCACCCGTCCGGGGTTACGGCGGCTTGAGCCGTCGTCGTTGTCATGCTTCCGACCAGGACCGACGCTGCCGCGAGCAGCGTGATCACCCGCCGTCTCGTCATCGAAGCCTCCTCTGCCGCGCACGCGGCGTCATCGAGAGGTGTGCCCGGTGTTGGAGACGCGGCGTAACGGGCGGGGACCTCGGCGTCACAACCGCGCAAAATGTAACGGCGGCCACAGGGAGGAGTCAATACACGACTAAAAATAAGGTGTGAATGTGCTGGTCAGGACGTTGTGGATCGCGAGGCGGGGTTGTGGGGACCCCCGCGTCAAGGGGGTCTGGGCGGGGTGTACTGTATGGGCATACGAGATGCGGAGTTCACCTTCGCCTCGGGGCTATGGCGCAGCTGGTAGCGCACCTCACTGGCAGTGAGGGGGTCAGGGGTTCGAGTCCCCTTAGCTCCACATCGCAAGGAACCCCTTCGTTTCAGCCGTTGTGGCTGGTCGGAGGGGTTTTCTGCGTTCCCGGCTCCGATCTTCGGTGATCGGCTTGCGGCGTGATCTTGTGCCCCTGGTGGGGCAAAACTGGAGCACTGCCCCATCCCCGTTGCAGCGTCGGTGCGGTGTTCCCCCTGCTCCCCGGCTCGGTCGACGGGTGACCCCCACCGTGGCGAAGAGGGGGACAACCGGCGCCACCCGCCTACTGTCGGCCACACTCGGTGACGGCGTCGGCGGAAGTGGAGTCGCGGTGTGCCAGCGGCGCTCGAGGTCATCGAGCAGCCGCTGCTCGACCTCCGGAGCGATGTGGGAGTAGGTCTCGATCACCCGGTTGTCCAGGTGGTGCCCGAGCCGGCGGGCCTGGGCAATCTCCTGGGGCACCGCCGGCCATCAGCCAGGTCTTGTGACTGTGCCGCAGCCCGTGGAAGGTCAACCCGGGCCGGACCGCCGCGCAGCCCGCCTTCGTCCCGGGGGCGTCGCTGCCGTCGACCGCGGGGCGGAAGACCCGGCGGAGGAATGTCGAGCGCCACAGCCACGTCCCGCTCGGCGTCGTGAATACGAACTCGTATCGGTGCTGCGGTCGTGGCGAAGGATTTCCTCGATGACGCCATCAACCGCAACGGCAGGCAGCCGCACACGATCCACCCGATCGTGGTGGCGCGATGGTGGCGGAACTCCTTGTCGATCTCCGGGGCATCCGGTCCCGTTCCCGCCCACGCACGTCGAACGACAACCAGCAACACAACCTGTCTCACTTGACTCGACAACTACCGGCCTGCAGGGCGAGCGCGGCGAAGGCGAGGTCCTGCAGGGCGATACCGACCGAGTTGAACAACGTGATCTGTTCGCTTTCGGTCCGCCCCGGTGTCAGCCCGGCCAGTACCGCGCCGAGCTCGCGCCGGAAATCGTCCTCGGTGGTCGCACCGTCCCGCATGGACAGCAGCGCTTCGCCCGATTTCTGCAGCTGGACGGCGGTGCTGTCGACGAAGACCGTCGCGCGGGCCATTCCGGTGGAGTCGATCTCGCGGTGGTCGGGCCGGGGTGGTGCGCCGACCGCGTTGACGTGCAACCCCGGCCGGAACCACGCGCCCTCGACGACGGGGATGCGTGACGGCGTCAGGGTGCAGAGCACGTCGGCCGCCTCGACCACCAGGCGTGGTCCCGGGGCGGCGGTCACGTCGAGGGTCGGGACGCCGTCGGTGTGTTCCCGGCGTCGCAGCGTGCGGCGGAACTCGGCGACGCGGGCCGGCGAACGCGACCAGACGACGACTTCGTCGATCGCCCGGACCGCACGGATGGCGGCGACGTGCTCGACCGCGAGCGGTCCGGCGCCGACGAGGCCGAGGACCCGGGAGTCGGTGCGGGCCAACGCGTCCGTGGCGACGGCGCTGGCGGCGGCCGTCCGCATCCGGGTGCACGTCCCGCCGTTCAGGACGGCCAGCCGGGTGCCGGTCCGGGAGTCCAGCACGAGCAGGGTGGACTGCTGGGCCGGGCCGTCGGAGTTGCCGGGCGCGTCGGTGAGGACCTTGACGACGGTCAGTCCGAGGCGGTGGGAGGTCGCCACCATCGGCAGCACGATGGTGGCGCCCGCCGTGGGGCTGATCGCCGGGACCGGTTGTTCGGCTCGTCCGAGGGCGAGGTCGGTGTGCGCGTCCCGGACGGCGTCGATCAGGTCGCCGAGGTCGACGTGCTCGGCCAGAGCGTCGTCGTGGAGTGCGAAGGTCACCGGTAGGCCTTCATGAAGCTGTCGTCGGCCAGTTCGTCGTAGGCGGGGATGTGTGTGAGCATGGCGCTTTCTGCGAGCATCCGCATCCACCGGTCGCTGCCCGCGGGGTCGATCGCGACGGTCTCCCAGACCGCGCTCGCGGTCATCTGCCGGGTGGCCTCGCGGAGAATCGCGAGGTCCTTGCCCGGCCAGCGCGCCGTGAGGATGCCGTCGATCGTCGCCGCCGGGGTGGCGGGAAGGCGCGTCATCGCCGCGTCGATGCAGGCGACGAATCGGGTGAAGCGGTCGCGCAGCTCGTCGACGCGGTCGGTGCGGCAGTAGTAGACGCTGTTGGGCATGATCCCGCCCTCGTCGAGGTTGCGGAACACGATCCGTCCTTGACCGGTGGCTTCGAGCTCGAGCGCCGAGACCAGGTCCAGGATGATCGCGTCGCCGAGTCCGGCGCCGAACAGCTCGACCAGCATCGGTGTCGAGAGGTCCCGGACGAAGGTGACCTCGCCGGGGTCGGCGCCCGCCTCCCGGATCAGCCCGGCGGTGACCGCGTAGGGCGCGCTGCCCCCGATGCCGGGCGCGAGGACGACCTTTCCCGCGAGGTCGCCCAGGGTGAGGGCGTCCGGGGCGCCGCGGTGCACGATCGCTTTCGGCGCCTGGTGGTTGAGCTGGCAGACCACGGTCAACGCGCGGGTGCTGCCGGCGTACATGCCGGGCACCCAGAGTCCGCCGAGCGCGAGGTCGGCGTCGCCGGCGGCGAGGTCGTCCAGGACACCGGTCCACGGGTCGCACGCGCGGGCGGTCACCGACAGACCCGCGTCGTGAAACAGGCCGGTCGTGTCGGCGAGGTACTCGGGCAAGTAGTTGAGACCGTTGGCGGTCGCGGAAATGCGCAAGGTTTCCAAGGGGTCCTCCGTTTTCGCGGTCAGGCGTCTTCGTTGATCTGTTCCAGCGTCCGGGCGCGGGTCTCGGGAGCGAACCGCGAGGCCAGGACGAGCAGGGCGTACATGGCCGCGGCCATGCCGAACACTCCGGCGAGGCCGAACGCGCCGAAGAGGGCGACGGCGAGGAACGGCATAACCGCGCCGGCGATGTTGCCGATGCCGTTGACGATCGAGGTGCCGGTCGCGCGGATCGAGGTCGGATACAGCTCCGGCGACCAGACCGCGAGCGTCGTGTTGGTGATCATCGTGAAGAACTGGAAGAGAGCGCCGAGGACGAGGATCAGGGCCGTCGAGTCCCCGAAGGCCGCGAACGCGGCCGCGGTGGCACACCCGAGCGCGCCCGCACCGCCCACCACGCCGCGCCTGCCGACCCGGCCGGCCAGCCACGCCGCGGCGCAGGCACCCAGCAGCGAGCCGACGTTCATGATCATGGTGAACAGCAGGCTGTCCGAAATGGAGTAACCACGCTCCACGAGCAGGGTCGGCATCAGGAAGTTGAGCGTGACCTGCGCTCCGAAGGCCATCCAGGACGCGGCGCCGATCGAGAGCGTGCGGGGCAGGACGGCGCGGGCGAACACGGCCGCCGGGGAGGACTTGAGCTGACGGGCGGGGATGTCCGCCGCCGTCAGCGGCCCGCCGGTCGCGGTCGCCGGCGACGACTTGAGGGAGCCCGACGCCAGGATGGCCAGCGACCGGTTGGCGTCCTCGACGCGGCCCTGGGAGAGCAGGAACCGAGGGGTCTCCGGGAGACGGCGCCGGTAGAGGATGACCAGCAGCGCCGGGAGCGCGAGGAACAGGAACGTCCAGCGCCACACGAGGTGGTCGCCGCCGAGTGCCGGGGCGAGCGGGCCGAGGAGCAGGAAGAACAGGCCGTAGGACAGGAAGTTGCCGACGCCGCCGGAGCCGATGTTGAGCGTCGCGACCAGCGCGCCACGGTGGCGGGTGGCGACCATCTCGGCGAGCATGGCGATGCCGATGGTGAACTCGCCGCCCAGCCCGATGCCGACGACGAAACGGCTGGCCAGCATCATCTCGTAGTTCACGGCGAGGGCGCTGAGCAGCCCGCCGAGGGTGTAGAGCAGCAGGTTCAGCGACAGCGCCGCGCGGCGGCCGTACCGGTCGGCGAGCCACCCGCCGGCGAGCCTGCCGACGAGCCCGCCGATCACGGTGGCGGTGTTGACCGCGGTCAGCTGCGTGTCGGTAATCCCGAGCGCGGCCTTGAGGTTCGCGCCCATCGCGCCGACGGAGTTCTGTTCGAGGGTGTCGAAGAACATTCCGGCGAGGATGAGCATGAGCACCCAGAACTGGGCACGGGTGAAGCCGATGCGGTCGAGGTGGAGGGCGAGGGTGCCGGAGGCGGTGCGCTCCGGGGTGTGGGCCGAGGTCATGGGCGGGGCTCCCGTCGGGAGAGACAGCCAAGCAACGAACCCCTGTTTTGTATACGAGAAGTGTTGCCGACGCGTTACTGCCCATGTCAAACACGTGAACAGCCTGAACCGGGGAGGCTGTTTGTATACGAATCAGGATGCTGTGGCTGCCTGCCGCCGGTAGATGAGCTCGTCCTTCAGGATGTGCTCACCCATCAGGTAGCCCGCCTGCACCGGGGAGCCGCCGAGGATCGCGGTGGCGATCGCGGCGTGGTCGGCCCACGAGGTGTCGATGCGGTCCTCGATCTCGAGCTCGAAACCCCACGAGATCCGGCGCAGCAGCTCGTCGAGCATGCGGGCGAGCTCGGCGTTGCCCGACGCGCGGGCGACCACCTCGTGAAACTCCATGATCAGCGGCGGGAGGTCGGCCACGGCGCCGTCCTCGCCCGCCTGGCGGCCGCGCGCCACGACCTCCCGCAGAGCGTCGGCCTGGTCGCCGCCGCGGGCCTCGGCCGCAAGCGAGGCGGCGAGGACCTCCAGGCCACGCCGGATCTGCATCAGCTCGACGACGTCGTGCTGCGAGCGGGCGGAGACGGTCGCGCCCTTGTACTTCTCGGTGGTGACGAACCCTTCGCTCTCCAGTTGCAGCAGGGCTTCCCGGATGGGTACCCGGGAGACGCCGAAGCGGCCGGCGATGGCTTCTTCCTTCAGGCGCGTTCCGGCAGGGATCGTGCCGGCGATGATCTCCGCACGCAGCACCGTCACGACCGAATTCGACTTGGCGACCACGGAGCGAGGATAGGACAACCGTCGAGTGCGCGCGGCCGCGCAGTACGGCCGAACCGCCCTCCGAATGTCAGTGGCTGCCTCCGACCGCTCGACTCGTGACGAGCTCGTCAGTCAAGGTCGCCCTCGAAGCTGGTCCGCACGACAGCCCGGGCTCATCCTGTTCGGCTGGATCCAAGCCGACGTCGCCTGCCCGATGCGCCGGATGTTCGAGACGCGCGCGGCCCAGCCCTCTCACCAATTTCACTGGGGCACCTGGCAGTGAGGGGGTCAGGGGTTCGAGTCCCCTTGGCTCCACTCTCTCGCAGAACCCCCTCGATCACGCCGTTCCGGCAGGTCGGAGGGGTTTCCTGCGGTCCGGGGACGGTCTTGAGTGATCCGCACCGCGTAGCTGAACGTATAGCCGGCCACCACCGCAAACTGCAGCGCCGAGCCCGACACGTGCAGGTCCGCGCGGGTAGCCGGCCACGGTCACAGAGACGCGTCCGGGCGTACGAGGACCTCGTTGACGACGACGCGGGCGGGCCGGGTCACCAGGAACGTGATCGTCTCGGCGATGTCTTCGGGAAGCAGGATCTGCGCGTTGGCCCCGAAAGAACCCTTGGACTGCTGCAGCACGTCGGGGCGAATGTGCGAAAACAACTCCGTGCTGACCGGTCCCGGTTCGACCAGCGACACCCGCACGTGGCGTTCGCTGACCTCCTGGCGCAGCGACTCGCTGAACGCGCCAACCCCGTGCTTGGTGAGGTTGTAGACGCCCATGCCTCGGCGGGCCTGGCGGCCGGCGACCGAGCTGACGTTGATGACGTCGGCTGTCGCGCGGGGGCCTTCGGCGGCCTTGAGCAGGTGAGGCAGGGCCGCGTGGGTCACGTAGAGCAGGCCCTGGACGTTGATGGCGACCATGCGGTCCCACTCGTCCAGCGGCGCGTCTTCGATGGGTCCCAGCAGCATCATCCCGGCGTTGTTGACCAGGATGTCCAGCCGGCCGAAGTGGTCGCTGACCTGGTGCACGGCCGCTGCGGCCTGCTCGGCGCGGGTGATGTCGGCGTCGACGACCAGCGCGGTGCCGCCGGCGTTGCGGACGAGCTCGGCCACCTCGTCGAGGCGGTCCTTGCGGCGGGCGACCAGCCCGACGGCGGCGCCCTCGCGGGCGAGGGAAATCGCAGTGGCGGCGCCGATGCCGCTGCTGGCGCCGGTGACCAGCGCGACGGTGCCGGACAAGGATGTGGACATGGCGTGCTCCGAAGTTCGGGAGTTGCTGACACCGTCATCGTGACATGGTTCAACTGGTTTTGACTATGTCAGTTCGATGTCTAGGATGAGAGCCATGTCTCCCTCCGCCGACATCGGAAGCACGTCCCGGTTCGGGCTGCCGGCCGCGCCGGCCGGGCTGTGCCTGGTCCAGGACCTCCTCAACACCCGGGCGCTGCACGTCACCAGCGGGCACGGCTTTCCCGACCTGCTCGCCGAAACGAGCACGGCATCGGCGTGGCTGAAGAGCGCACTGGACACGTGGTCCCGGCAGACCGGCCGGCCCACGCCCATGATTTCCTTGACCGGCAAGGATCTCCGCGATCTGCGGCGGTATCGAGATCACCTGCACGCCTGGGTTACCGACCCCGCCACCGAAGGTCCCGAGCTACCGGCGCAGATCCTCGTGCGACCTGTGAGCGGCACCGTCGCCTACGAAGCCCGGCAGGACACGGCCGGCGGACTGCTGTCCCTGGTCTGCCTCGAGCTGCTGCTGGCCGGGCAGACCGATCGCCTGGCCCGGTTCAGGACGTGCGCCAACACGCCGTGCGGTGCCGCGTTCTACGACACGTCCCGCAACGGCAGGCGGGTCTGGCACGACCCGAAGACGTGCGGCAATGTCGTCAACCTCCGCGCGTCTCGAAGCCGACAGAAGAGCGGAGACGCTACGCGCAGCTAACCGCGATCGAAGATCTCGAGCAGCGCTTCCGCGCGTGCGACGGCGACGTCGTGGCCGAACAGGCCCGGCAGGCCACCGGTGTGCAGGAAGACCGTGCGCTGTCCGGAGTGGACGGTGCCATCCGCGACGGCGGCGGCCAGGCCCGCCATCGCCCGTCCGGTGTAGACGGGGTCGAGGACGATGCCTTCGGTGCGCGCCGCGGTCACCATCGCCTCGGCGACGGCGTCGGTCTGGCTCCCGTAGCCGGCCCCGACCTGGTCGGCGCGGATCCGCAGCACGCCGGGGTCCAGCTCCTGGCCGGTGAGCCCGGCGACCAGATCCGCGACCACGGCACGCGGGTCGTCGACGGCTCCACTGTGGACACCGAGCACGTGCTCCGGTCCGAGCGCCGCGACCAGGCCGGCCATCGTCCCGCCCGAACCGACTGCCACCACGACGGTGTCGAGATCCGGTAGCTGAGCGTGCAACTCCCGGCCGCCCTCGACGTACCCGCGGGCGCCCAGCACGCTCGATCCGCCGAACGGGATCAGCGCGGCCGCCGGCAGTGAAGTGGCGATCTCGCGCGCGGTGGCGGCCAAGCCGGCGTCGTCGACGTCACCAGCCCACGCGACCCGCGCGCCGAAAAGACCGTCGAGAACGAGGTTCCCGGAGGCGGATTCTCCGGGCCTGCCTGGGAAAACCAGGATCGCGGACAGGCCGGCCTTCGCCGCGGCCGCCGCGGTGAGGCGGGCGTGGTTGCTCTGCGGCGCACCGGTGGTCACCAGGGTGTCAGCCCCGGCGGCGACCGCGTCCCCGACGGTCCATTCGAGCTTGCGGACCTTGTTGCCGCCGCCGCCCAGGCCGAGCAGGTCGTCGCGCTTGAGCCAGAGAGCGTCCGGTCCCAGCCCGAGTGCGCGGGCGAGGCGGGGCGCGGGCTCGATCGGCGTCGGCGTGGGCGACAGCGGCAGCCGGGTGCTCACGCGTCGACCTTCTCGCTGACGCCGGCCCAGGCGTCGAGGTCGGCCAGCCGCGCGGTGAGAGCGTCGCGCATCGCGCCGGCGCTCAGGACACCGAGCGCGAGGCGCCGCGGCGGGTTCGGGTCGGCGACCGCCGCGCGGATACCCTCGGCGACCTTGCCCGCGGCGGAGGCGGGGGTGTCGCCCTGCGGCGCGCGGACGGTGGCGTCGTAGTCGGTGTGCGCACCCTGGGCCGGATCGACGTTGGCGCCGAAGGCCGTGGCGGTCGGGCCGGGCTGGACCAGGGTCACCTTGATGCCCAGCGGCGCGACCTCCAGGGCGAGCGCGTCGGACAGTCCTTCGACGGCGTACTTGCTGGCGGCGAGCATGCCGAAGCCGGGCGCGGCGGTCTGCCCGAAGATCGAGGAGCCCTGCAGGATGTGCCCGGACCGCTGGGCGCGCAGGACCGGCAGGGCCGCGCGCAGCACGTTCAGCACGCCGAAGACGTTGGTGTCGAACAGAGCCCGGGCCTGAGCGTCGGTGGCTTCCTCGACGGCGCCGAAGACGCCGTAGCCGGCGTTGTTGGCCAGGACGTCGATCCGGCCGAACCGGGTGACGGCCTGCTCGACCGCCTGCTGGACCGCGGTTTCGTCGCGGACGTCGGCGCTGATGGTCAGCAGCCGTTCGGCGGGGCCGAGGTCGTCGAGCTTGGCGGCGTCGCGGGCGACGGCGACGACCGACTCACCGGCGGCAAGGGCCTGGCCGGCCAGTTCGCGGCCGATGCCGGAGGAGGCGCCGGTGATGAACCAGACGCGGGCGGAGGTGATCTCGGCGGTGTTCGCTGCGTTCGTCATGGTTATGACCTTAAGGCGTTAGCTCACAACTAATCAACAGTGAGGAGGGTTACAGTTGCTTTCGCACGGATTTTGTTTGAAACGTCAGGCAGCGACGAAGTGCTGCCACAGAGAGCCGATGTGCTCGATGCGCGTGACGACGGTGTCGCCGGGTGAGAGGTAGCGGGCCGGCGTGCGGCCCATGCCGACGCCCGAGGGCGTCCCGGTCAGGATGACGTCGCCGGGGTACAACGTCGCCACGTGCGAAATCCCGGCGATCAGGGCCGGGACCGGGACCAGGAGGTCCCGGGTCGAGCTGTCCTGGACCGGTTCGCCGTTGACCAGGGTGCTCAGCCGCAGGTCCGCCGGATCGGGAATCTCGTCCGGGGTGACGAGCCACGGGCCGAGCGGGGTGAACCCGGGGTGGGACTTGGCCAGGCCGAACTGGGGCGCCGGGCCGCTCATCTGCAGGATCCGCTCGGAAAGGTCCTGGGCGACGGTGTACCCGGCGACGACCTCGGCCGCGTCGGACTCGCTGACCCGGTCCGCGGTGGCGCCGATGACGACGGCGAGTTCGACCTCCCAGTCGATGTCGCCTTCCGGCAGGCGGACTGTCGTGTACGGACCCGACAGCGACGACCGGAACTTCAGGAACACCGGCGGCAGCCCCTCGGGAACTGGCACCCCGGTTTCCGCGGCGTGCTCGCGGTAGTTGAGCCCGATCGCGACCAGCTGCGACGGCTCCGGTGTCGGCGGCCCGAGCTCGGCCGGATCGAACGTCCGTCCCCGCGGCAGCGCCGTTTCCCGTTCCCAGGCCACGAATTCCCGCCACCGGCGGTAGATGCGGGCCGGGTCCGGGTCGAACCGGCCGGCGCTGACGTCGGCAACGTCGACGGCCCCGGTCGCGGTGATCAGGTGCAGCCGTCCGGCGAGGTTGGCCACTTTCATCAGGCTTCCTTTCTTCGTGCGGTGACGTCGGCCGGCTCGAGGGCTTCGGCCGTGCTCGACAGGTGGCGGTGCAGGCAGGTCGCGGCCCGCTCGGCGTCGCGGGCCAGCACCGCTTCCTCCAGTTCGCGGTGTTCGGCGACGTGGTCGCGGTCCGGGTTGGCCCGGCCGGACCACCGTCGCGCCAGCTCGGTCGCGGTCCACAGCCGGTCGAAGGTGTCCAGCAGCGGCGCGTTGCCGCAGCCGTCCAGCAGGGTGCGGTGGAACTGCCGGTGAGCTTCGGACCAGGCGCTGCTCATGTAGTCGCCTTCGGCGGGGTCCAGCACCGGAGTCCGCTCGAGGCGGTGATGCGCGGCGCGGACGCGGGCCTCCCAGTCCAGGTCACCGTTCGCCACCGCGAGGCGCAGCATCGCCGGCTCGACCACGCAGCGGGCCTGCGCGAGCTCCTGCCACCGGCGGTCGGAGAACTCCGGCACCGCGAACCCCCGGTTGGGCAGCCGGTCCGCAAGTCCCTCCCCGACCAGGCGCACCAGCGCCTCGCGGACGACGACCAAGCTCACGCCGTGCGCCTTCGCCAGCTCCTGCGGCTTGAGCGGCGCGCCCGGCGCGTGCTCCCCGCGCATGATCGCGTCGCGCAGCCGCGTGTGGACCTGCTCCGACAGCATCCGCTTTCCCTCACTCACTTGACTTCCTGCCATGCCGCAACCGTAGACTATCCGCAGAATAATCGATTATCAAGACGATGGTCGATCACCTTCGCGGAACAGGAACCCACATGACCCTCAATGACCCGTTCGCCCGCCTCCCCGAGGCGGCGGCGTTCACCGTGACCAGCACGACCGTCACCGACGGCAAGCCGCTGCCTGCGGCGCAAATGTCCGGCATCATCGGGATCCCGGGCGGCCAGGACCGCTCGCCCCAGCTGTCCTGGCACGGCGCCCCGGCTGGCACCCGCAGCTACGCGATCACCGTGTACGACCCGGACGCCCCCACCGGCTGCGGCTTCACCCACTGGGCGGTCGCCGACATCCCGGCCGGAGTCACCAGCCTCGAGGAAGGCGCCGGCGACGACACCGGATCGGGTCTGCCCGACGGCGCGTTCCAGCTGCCCAACGACGCCCGGGCGCCTCGCTTCATCGGCGCGGCCCCGCCCGCCGGACACGGCGAGCACCGCTACTTCATCGTCGTGCACGCCCTCGACGTCGAGCACATCGAAGTCGATCCCCAGGGCACGCCCGCCTATCTCGGCTTCCAGATGGCGAGCCACATCCTCGGGCGCGCCGTCCTGGTCGCCACCGCCGAGACGGCGGCCTGAGGCGGGGCGGCCCCGGGGGCGCCCCCCCCCGGCGGCCCGCGGCGCCCCCGGGGCGGCCCCCCCCCGCGGCCCCCCCCGCCGGCGCGCCGGGGGGGGGGGGGTGGGTGGGGTTGGTGGGTTGGGGGGGGGGGGGGTTTGTTTTTGCTTGGTGTTGTGGGGGTTTGGGGCGGGGGGGTTTTCCCGGCCGCGGGCGTTCGGGGAGTTGGGGGGGGCGG
>NZ_JBEXMD010000052.1:0-64810 GCF_040610315.1 Amycolatopsis sp. NPDC004169 | reverse complement strand
GCTTGGATCACGTACGTACGTGATCCAAGCCGGAACTCGCGTGATCGGAGCCGGAACTCAGACCAGGGCCGGGAGTTCGGCGGCGACCTCGGCCGGGGACGGCATGGCCGCGACCTCGGCGGCCAAGGTCCTGGCCGCGTCGCGGACCGCGGTGTCCGTGAGGAGGTGGCGGGCCTTGGCGGCGACGGCTTCGGCGGTGACGTCGGCGCCGAGCAGGCGGTCGCCGACGCCGGCCTCGTGCACCGCTTCGGCGTTGGTGAACTGGTCCGCGCCCTGCGGGAGCAGCAGCTGCGGGAGGGCCGCGCCGAACGCACCGAGCGTCGTGCCGCTGCCGCCGTGGTGGACCACCAGGTCGACGTGCGGGAGCAGCGCCGCCTGCGGGACCCACGCCTCGAGCCGGACGTTCTCCGGGACCTCGCCCAGCGCGCCCTCGGGCAGCGACGGGCCGGTGGCGACCAGGACGTCGACGTCCAAACCGGACAGTCCGGCGATGGCCTCGGTGAGCACGCCCGCGTGGCCCATCGCGGTGCCCAGCGTCAGGTACACCAGCGGACGCCGCTTGTCGAGCACGCCCGGCGGCAGCTCGCCCGGCTCGCTCCAGCCGACCGGGCGCAGCGGCACGCGGTGGGTGCGCGCCAGGAAGTCCGCGTCCTGCACCGACTCCGGGCAGATGTCGACGAACGGGCCGCCGAACGCCAGGTCCTCGCCGACCTCGATGCCCAGCGAAGCGCCGTGCTCGCGGATCGCGTCCCGGATCCTGTCGGTCATCGGGTCGCCGGTCGACACGCGGCCGAAACCGTGCGCCACCACCGGGATCCCGGCCTTGAACGCGGCGAACGCGCCGCCCGAATTGCCCGCCTCGCTGACCACCAGATCGGGGCGGACGTGCTCGAACAGCGGCAGCAGGTCGGCGAGGAACCGCTTCGGCATCAGCTCGCCGAAGACCTTCGCGACGACCGGGAACAGCACCTCCCGCGGGATGTCCCCCGGCGGGCCGGGCGGCCCCGCGTCGCCGAACGTCTCGGCGAACGCCTGGCCGAACGCGTCCTTGATGGCGAGCCCGGCGGCCGCCGCGTCGAGCCCGGCCTTGGTCAGCTGTGGCAGGAAGTCTTCCGAGGTGGCGAAGACGACGTCGTGGCCCGCCTCGCGCGCGGCGACCGCCAGCGGGACGAGCGGGAAGGTGTGGCCGAAGGACCCCAGTGAGGTGAAGAGTAAGCGCACCTACCCGACCATAGCCCGTAGGCTGGCGCGGTGACATCGGATTCCACCCTGCGTGACACCGCTTCCCGCTGGATCGCCGCCGATCCGGACCCCGCCACCCGCGCCGAGCTCGAGGCGGTCCTGGCCCGCGCCGACGGCGACCCTTCGGCCGCCGAAGACCTCGCCGACCGGCTGGCCGGGCCGCTGGAATTCGGCACGGCCGGCCTGCGCGGCCCGGTGCGCGCCGGGCCGAACGGGATGAACGTCGCCGTCGTCACCCGCACGACGGCCGGGGTCGCGGAATGGCTGAAGGCACACGGGCACGCCGGTGCGCTGGTCGTCGTCGGCCGCGACGCGCGGCACGGCTCGGAAGCCTTCGCCACGGCCACCGCGGAGGTGCTGACCGCGGCCGGGTTCGACGTCAAGGTGTTCCCCCGCCCGCTGCCGACGCCGGTGCTCGCGTTCGCCGTCGGGCGGCTCGGCGCGGTGGCCGGGATCCAGATCACCGCGTCCCACAACCCCCCGGCGGACAACGGGTACAAGCTCTACGACGCCACCGGCGGCCAGATCGTCCCGCCGTCCGACGGCGAGATCGAGCGCGCCATCGAGGCCGCGCCGTCCGCCGCCGACGTGCCGCGGGCGGCCGGCGCCGAGGTCGTCGACCTGCTGGACCGCTACCTCGACGAGGTCGCGACGCTGCCGCTGGGCTCGGAGCGCGCGGTGCGCGTGGCCGCGACGGCGCTGCACGGCGTCGGCGCCGACACGCTGCGCGCGGCGTTCGAGCGGGCCGGGTTCACCGACCTGCACCTGGTCGGCGCCCAGACCACGCCGGACCCGGACTTCCCGACCGTGTCGTTCCCGAACCCCGAGGAACCGGGCGCGACGGACCTGCTGCTGGCCCTGGCGTCCGATGTGGACGCCGACCTGGCGATCGCGCTCGACCCGGACGCCGACCGGTGCGCGCTCGGCGTCCGCGAGCGCGACGGGAGCTGGCGGATGCTGCGCGGCGACGAGACCGGCGTGCTGCTCGGCTCGTACGTCCTGTCCACTGTGGATCGCACGGTGCTGCCGGACCCGCTGGTGGCCACCACGATCGTGTCTTCGTCGATGCTGGGTGAGATCGCGAAGGCCGAAGGCGCCCGGTACGCCGAGACGCTGACCGGCTTCAAGTGGCTGGTGCGCGCCGGCGAGGGCCTGGTGTTCGCCTACGAAGAGGCGCTCGGCCTGTGCGTGAACCCGGGCTTCGTGCGCGACAAGGACGGCATCGCCGCCGCGACGCTCGCCGCGGGCCTCGCCGCGCAGCTCAAGAAGCAGGGCCGGACGCCGCTGGACGTGCTGGACGAACTCGCGCAGCGCCACGGCGTCCACCTGACCGACCAGGTTTCGCTGCGGGTCACCGATCTCGCCGTGCGCGGGCAGCTGATGGCGAAGGTGCGGGAGATGCCACCGGCCCGGCTCGGCGGCGTCGACGTCACCCTCGAAGACCTGCTGCCGGACGCCGACGTGGTGCGGCTGACCGGTGACGGCGTGCGCGTGGTCATCCGGCCGTCGGGGACCGAGCCGAAGCTGAAGGCGTACCTGCAGGTGGTGGACAACGACCGCGGCGTGGCGCAGGAGCGGCTGACGGCGTTGCGGGGGGACGTCGAGGAACTGCTCGCCTGATGCCGCGGCTGCTGATCGTCCACCACACGCCGTCGCCGTCGACGCAGGCGTTGTTCGAAGCGGTCGTGGCCGGGGCGACGCACCCGGACATCGAGGGGGTGGAGGTGGTCCGCCGGGCGGCGCTGGCGGCCACCGCCACCGACGTCCTCGAAGCGGACGGCTACCTGCTGGGCACGCCGGCGAACCTGGGCAGCATGAGCGGCGCGCTGAAGCACTTCTTCGACACGATCTACTACCCGTGCCTGGACGAGACGCGAGGTCGCCCGTTCGGGTACTGGATTCACGGCAACAGCGACACTTCGGGCACCGAACGGCAGCTGCTGGCCATCACGACCGGCCTGGCGTGGGCCAAAGCGGCGGAATCCGTCACCAGCACGGGTGAACCGGACAAAAAGACCCTGGAAGCGTGCACCGAACTGGGCGGCACGCTGGCCGCGACGCTGATGAGCTCCTGAAACGTAAAGGGGCCTGTCACCGGAAGCCCTGGGGGTCGACCTCCGGCAACAGGCCGTGGCCAAGGGTTCGCCCGAGGGCGATCAACCTTGGCTCCTGAAGCGTACTACAGACGGTGCGATCATGACGAGTCGAAGGCGCGACAACCTCTCGCCTGAACCGTTCCGTGCACCCCCAGGGCACGGAGAGCCAGGCGAGAGGCGAGCCAACTGTAAACCACTGCATACGACGGCTGTCAACATGTGCGTACAGTGGTTTGCGGTTAGAATTTTCGCGGCTGGATTCCCAGGGGGTGGAGATGGCACGGGAACGCACCTTCGCGGAGCGCCTGAGCGCCCTGATCGAGGCCGCCCGGGTGGACGGCCGCACACCGCACAGCTACCGGGAGATCTCGGCCGCCGTCGAGCGGGCGGGCGGCCCGGCGATGTCGCCGGCCTACCTGCAACAGCTCGCCACGGGCAAGCGGGTCAACCCGAAGATCCACTACGTCGAGGCGCTGGCGAGGCTGTTCGGCGTGCCGGTGACGTACTTCTTCGACGAAGAGGCGGCCGCGGCACCCGGCGGTGAGGCCCAGCTGATGGCGATGCGGGCCCAGGAGCTCTCGCCGCAAGGCCGCCGTCAGGTGATGGACCTGCTCGAGCTCGTCGAACGCTACGAGCGGGCCGAGCGCGAGGGCCGGAGCCCGGAGGACGCCCCGCGATGAAGGAGCGCGAGCTGCGCCGCCGCTGCCGGAAGCTGCTCAAGGACCTGGACATCGGGCCGCCGCTGGACGTCGAGGTGCTGTGCGCGCGGCTCGGCGAGCGGCGCGGCAAGCCGATCCGGCTGCTGGCGTACCCGCTCGAGGTGCCGGGGCCGTTCGGCTGCTGGATCGCGACGGCGTCCGCCGACTACATCTTCTACCAGGCGGAAACGACGAAGTCGCACCAGGACCACATCATCCTGCACGAACTCGGGCACATGCTGGCCGACCACCACCCGCACGGCGACGCCGAGCCGGCGGACTTCCTCCGCGGCCCGGCTCCCGATCTCGACCCGGATGCCGTGCACCGCGCGCTGCGCCGCTCGTCCTACGATGACGCCCACGAGTGGGAAGCCGAAACGGTCGCGACGATCATCCTCGAATGGGCGTCGGTCCTGAACTACACGATCCCCCGGCGCGCCGCTGACCGGGATCTCCGCCGGATCCAGGGAGCGCTCGGGGATCACCAAGGGTGGTTGTGAGCACACTTCTCAGCCCCGTGAACCTGATCGCGCTGGTGCTGTTCGCCGCCGCGCTCGCGTGGCGGATCTACCAGGTGACGCGCGCGCCGACCGTGCCGAACTGGGCCGTCACCGCGTGCGTTGCCGGGTTCGCGGCCGCGTTCCTGCTGCAGCAGACCGTGGTTTCCGACGAGGTCGACGCACTGCTGGGCCTGGGCGCGGCGCGGGTGGCGAACAACGCGCTGCTGGCGTGCGGCCTCTGCGCGCTGGTCATCTTCTTCCTCGGCTCGGCGCTGGGCCCGCGCCGGTACCGCCGGGTGGCGGCCGAACTGGTCCCGCTGGCCGTGGCGATCGCGCTGATGGTCGTCGCGATGGCCCTGACCCCGCCGGAGCTGCGCGGCCTGCCACTGGGGCCCTCGACGATCCACGACGGCGGCGTCGCGGCGTTCTACCTCGGCGCCGGGCTGTACCTGATCTACGGGCTCATCGCCTGCACGGCCTGGATCGTGCGGTACCAGCGGGTGGCCGACCGGAACCTGCGGATCGGGCTGCGGCTGAGCGCGATCGGCATGGCGAGCGCGGCCGCCGGCAGCGTCTTCCGCGCCCTGTACATCGTGGTGGCGTGGGCGTTCGGGCCGGTCGTCAAGGTCCTGCTGCTGCTCGGCGTGCCGTTCGTGGTCGCCGGCGGGATGCTGTTCCTCGCCGGTGTCACCTACCCGGGGTTGCGGGCGCGCATTTCGGCGTTGCGGCGGCGCCGCCAGCACCGGCACGAGCACGCGGCCCTGGCTCCGTTGTGGACGGTCCTGGTCGAGGCGTTCCCCAGCATCGTGCTGCGGACCCCGCCGCGGGGGCGCGGTGGCGTCAACCGGGTCCACTACCGCCGGGTGATCGAGATCCGGGACGGCCTCGTGCAGCTCTCGCCGTACCTCGACGCGGACTTCGGGGAGGTCGTCGCCACCGATCCCGGCGCCGCGGCGGCCGCGCTGAAGACGGCGCTGCGGCGGCACGCCGACGGCGAGCCCAGCGACGGCCGGGCCAAGCAGGTGCTGCCCGCCGGGGCGGACGACCTCGAATCCGACGTCCGGCCGCTGCTCGCGCTGTCGGCCGCGATGAAGAACGGGAAGTGACGTGGACACGCTGATCACCGCCGGCCGGGTGCTGCCCCGGCCGGCCACCCCGGTCGACGACGGTGCCGTGCTGGTGCGCGACGGCGTGATCGTCGCGGCGGGCCCGCGCGCGGACGTCGCCGCGCAGGCCGCGCCGGACGCGGTCCGGCACGACTTCCCCACCGGGACCGCACTGGCCGGCCTGTTCAACGTCCACGTGCACCTGGCCTTCGACGCGTCCCGCGAGATGCTGGCCCACTTCACCGGAACCGAGGACCTGCTGGACGGCGCCCGTGCGCGGCTGACGGCGATGCTGCGCAGCGGCGTCACCACCGTGCGGGACCTCGGCGACCGCGGGCACCTCGGCGCGGCCGTCCGGCGCTCGTTCGAGGGTTCTCCCGCGCCGCGGCTGCTGGTGTCCGGGCCGCCGATCACCGTGCCGGGCGGGCACTGCCACTTTTTCGGCGGTGCAACGGCTTCCGACGGCGAAATCCGCACCCTGATCGACGCGAACGCGGCGGCGGGCGCGGACGTGATCAAGGTGATGGCCAGCGGCGGCCAGATCACCGAAGGCGGCGCGGACATGTGGGAGTCGCAGTTCGACGCCCGGCAGCTGCGGGTGGTCACCGAGCACGCGGCGTCGCACGGCTTGCCGGTGGCGGCCCACGCCCACGGCGCGGAGGCCATCGAGGCCGCCGTCGAAGCGGGGGTTTCCACGGTCGAGCACTGCAGCTTCCTGACCGGGCCCCGCTCGTTCGACCGCCCCGCCGAAGTGGCCGAGCGGATGGCCGCCGAGGGCATCTCGGCGTGCTCGACGAGCAGCCGCAACTGGCGGGTGATCGTCGAGAAGCTCGGCGACGACGTCGCGCAGGCGATGTACGGGCGGCTGCCGTGGCTGGAGGAGCACGGCGTCCGGCTGCTGTCCGGGACCGACGCTGGCCTGCCCGGCTCGGTGTTCGACGACCCGGTCGGCGCGCTGGAGCTCTACGAGTGGCTCGGCTTCCCGCGGCGCCGGATCCTGGAGATCGCGACCGAGGACAGCGCGGCCGGGCTGGGCCTGGGTGCCGTCACCGGACGGCTCGAAGCCGGGCTCGCGGCAGACGTCCTGGTCGTCGAAGGCGACCCGCTCGCGTCGCTGGCCGCGCTCCGCAACCCCGTGCTGGTGCTCGCCCAGGGCCGTCCCGCCTAGTTCCCCGATCGGGGAATGCCTGCTTTGGTGACAGCGTTTTAAAACAGTGTTACTGTTGCGCCACCCACCTCGAAGGAGCTCCCCGATGCACGGACCCACCCAGCTGTTCACGGTGATCGCGCTGGTCTCGCTGCCGACCGTGATGTACGGCGGCTACGCGCTGATGGGTGTCATGCGCGACCGCAAGCTGACCGAGCACCAGCGCACGATGTTCCGCGCCGGCCACGCGCACGCCGGCGTCCTGCTGGTCCTCGCACTGGTCGCGCTGCAGATCCTGAGCCGCACGACGCTGCCGGACCCGGCGTTGTGGATCGCCTGCTTCCTCCTGCTGTTCGGCATCCTTGCCCAATCGGGTGGTTTCTTCCTCCACCTGCTGCCGAACCCGGGCAAGCTCGGCGGGCGCGTGACGTCCGTGGGCGCGGTGCTGCTGGCCGCGGCGGTGCTGCTCACCGCGTACGGCGTGGCCTTCCCCTGAAAACCCGGTCGCGGCCGGTCGTTAAGCTGGTGACGTGCCTGAATACCTGCCGACCGCGCCCTACAAGGGGACCCGGGACTTCCTGCCCGCCGAAATGTCCGTGCGTACCCAGGTGTTCGGTCATCTCTACGACGTCCTGGAGCGCCGCGGCTTCCTCCGCTACGACGGCCCGATCCTCGAGTCGGCCGAGATCTACGAGCGCAAGTCCGGCCAGGAGATCGCGGACAAGCAGCTGTACACGCTGACCGACAAGGGCGGGCGGCGGCTGGCGCTGCGGCCCGAGATGACGCCGTCGGTCGCGCGGATGATCGCCGGGAGCGCGAAGTCGCTGTCGTTCCCGGTCCGCTGGTACAGCCACCCGAACTGCCACCGGTACGAGGCGCCGCAGCGCGGCCGCGTGCGCGAGCACTGGCAGATCAACGCGGACATCTTCGGCTCGGACAGCGCCAACTGCGAAATCGAGATCTTCGAGCTGGTGCACGACATGATGGCCGCGCTGGGCGCGACGCCGGACATGTTCGTGCTGCGCGTCAACGACCGCAACCTGCTGACGTCGGCGCTCACCGACGTCGCCGGGGTGTCGGCGGACCACCTGAGCCAGGTGTTCGCGCTGGTCGACCGCTGGGAGAAGTACCCGCGCGAGAAGCTGGCCGAGAGCGCCGCGGAGATCGGGCTCTCGGACAAGCAGTTCGAGAAGCTGGCCGAGACGCTCGCGATGGGCGAAGCCCTGCTCGACGAGATTCCGGCCGCGGTGCGGGAGCAGTCGAACCTGGTGAAGGTGCTGAACAGCAGCGCCGGTTCGCTGGTCAAGTACGAGCCGCTGATCGTGCGCGGGCTGGCGTACTACACGTCGACCGTGTTCGAGGTCTTCGACACCTCGCCGCAGAACCGCCGGGCGCTGTTCGGCGGCGGCCGCTACAGCGACCTGGCGTCGATGTTCACCCCGCAGCAGATCCCGGGCATCGGGTTCGGCATGGGCGACGTGACGCTGATGGACTTCCTCGACACGCACGGCCTGACCCCGGCCCCGCGCAACGAGGTCGACGTGATGGTGATCCCGGTGACCGAGGACCTCTTCGACGCGGCCCGGTCGGTCGCTTCGTCGCTGCGCGCCGCGGGGCTGCGGACGTCGACCCCGATCGACCACCGCAAGCTCGGCAAGGAGCTGACCCGCGCCGACAAGGCGGGCGCGGCCGCGGTGGTGATCGTCGGCCAGGAGGACTGGGCGGCGGGCAACGTCACGGTCCGCAGCCTGGCAACACGCGAGCAAAACCCGGTAGCAGTCGCCGACGCCCCCGCAGCAGTCCAAGCCCTCCTGGCGTAACCCGCGTGATCGAGCGCGGATCTCGCGTGATCGAGCGCGTAACTCGCGTGATTGAGCGCGTAACTCGCGTGATCAGAGGGGCATCTCGCGTGATCGGGGAGGCATCACGCTGATGCCCGCCGGATCACGCGAGATGCCCGCTCAATCACGCGAGATCCGCCTCCAATCACGCGAGATCTGCCTCTGATCACGTGGGTTGCGGGTTGGGTCACGAGGGGTCGGCGCGGAGGAGGCGGAGGGTGAACGTGGCTCCGGCTCCGGGGCGGGCCGCTGCGGCGATCGTTCCGCCGTGGCCCGTCACCACTTCGCGGACCAGCGCCAAGCCGATGCCGAAACGGCGGCCGTCGCCGTCGGAGCCTCGGGCGAACCGCTCGAAGATGCGTTCCGCGTCGGCCGGCGGGAAGCCCGCTCCGGTGTCGCGGACCCTCAGCTCCACGTACCGCGAGTCGGGGACACCGAGCCACACCTCGATCGACCCACCCGGTGGTGTGTGGCCGAGCGCGTTGTCCAGCAACGCCGACAGCACGCGGCGCAACGCCGTCGGGACGCCCTGGACCACGTACGGCCGCCGCTCGCGGGTCACCGCCAGGCGGACTTGGCCCTCCGAAGCGCGCACCGCCTCCGCCGCCACCGCCTCCTCGGCCAGCACGCCCAGCTCGACCAGCTCCAGCGCCGGCCGCTCGCCGCACGCCTGGGCCGACAGCAGCAGGTCCTCGACGACCTCGCCGAGTTCCCGCGTGCCGCGGACCAGGTGGTCGAGTTCCGCCGCGTCGCGGCCGGACGAGCGGCGGGCCAGCAGCTGCGCGCGCGTGTGCAGCCGGGTCAACGGCGCCCGGAGCTCGTGGGACGCGTCCGCGACGAACGTCCGCTGCCGCCGCAGCGCGTCCTCCAGCGGCCGGATCGCCCGGCGCGCCAGCACCCGCCCGCACCCCAGGGCCGCCAGCAGCGCCAGCACCTCGGCGACGCCGAGCCCGAAGACCAGCGACGCGCGGTCCTGGATCTGGTAGCGCTCCTCGAAGAACGCCTGGGAGACGACGCCGCCGTGGTTCTCCACCCGGAACGTGTACGTCATCCCTTCGATCGACCGGCGTTCGGTGTGGACGTCACCCGGCGCGGGCACGAGTGCGTTCAGTTCGGGGATCGGCATCCCGGCGGGCGGCGGCCCGGGCGGCGCCTGCGCCCCCGGCGTGAACAGCCAGACGCAGCCGGGCGGGGTCGCGCCCGGGCCGAGCTGGATGGTCCTGGCCAGCAGCCGGTCGGCGTCGGCGTGCTGGCCGGACAGCAGGATGCCGTACGCGATCGCGCCCGCGACGGCCACCAGCAGCGACACCACCACGGCGATCTGCGCGGTGATCACCCACCGCGCCCGCCGCAGGGCCCGTTCCTCGGGTTCGGGGCTCATACCACGCCGATCTGGTACCCCAGGCCGTGCACGGTCCGCACGGCGTCCCGGCCGAGCTTGCGCCGCAGGTAGTAGACGTATGTGTCCACAATGGACTCTCCGGTGGTGTCGGCGAACACGCGCGTGCGCAGGGCCGCCCGCGGGTGGATCGCCTTCGGCCGCTGCGCCAGCGTCCGCAGCAGCTCGAACTCCCGCCCGGACAGCGTGATCCGCTCGCCGCGCGGCAGCACGACCTCGTGACGCCGCAGGTCGAGCGCCGCCGTGCCGAGCGGCAGGCACTCGGCGCCTTCGAGGTCACGGCGGCCCAGCGCGCGCAGCCGCGCGAGCAGCTCCTCGGCCTCGAACGGCTTGACGAGGTAGTCGTCCGCACCGGCGTCCAGGCCGGCCACGCGGTCGGCCACCTCGCCCAGCGCCGAGAGCACCAGCACCCGCGTGGTGACCGCGCGGGCCCGCAGCTGCCGCAGCAGCTCCAGCCCGTCGAGCACCGGCAGCCGCCGGTCGATGACCATCACGTCGTACCGTCCGGTGAGCCCGAGGTGCAGGCCGCGCTGGCCGTCGTGCACCGCTTCGGTCTCGTAGCCTTCGTCGGTGAGCAGCTCCCCCAGCATGCCCGCCAGTTCGCGGTCGTCTTCGACCAGCAGCACCTTCGGTTTCGCCACCCCGTCGCGCACCGATCCATCTTGACAGTTATTTCCGAACTTGAATAATCAACTTTTCCCGGTCAGCGGTACAGGTTCGGCCGTCAGGAGTACGTCGGTGCTCCCCCTGCGGGCATCGCGGCGGTCGAGCCAGCCCAGCGCCGGCGCGGTCATGATGGTGGTGACCAGCGCGACGAGCACCAGCACGGTGAACAACGCCGGCGAGACGATCCCGGCGGCGAGGCCGACGTTCAGCGCGATCAGCTGCATCAGCCCGCGGGCGTTGACCAGCACGCCGACGCGCGTCGCGATGGCCTGCGGCTCCCCCGCCAGCCGGGCCGCGCCCCAGGACGCGCCCAGCTTGCCGATGATCGCGACCACCACGCACAGCACCGCGAAGGCGAGCAGCTTCGGGTCGGCGAGCAGGGCGAACCGGGTGTTCAGGCCGGAATAGGTGAAGAACAGCGGCAGGAACACGATCCGGCCGATCGGCATGATCTTCGCGAGCACGGCGTCGGCGGCCGGCGTCCGGGGGAACGCGATGCCCACGCAGAACGCGCCGAACACCGCGTACAGGCCGATCACATCGGTGAACCAGGCAGCGGCGAACAACGTCATCGCGGTGACGAGCACCCGCTGGTCGAGCCCCATCCGCTCGCTGCGCATCGCCCTCGCCAGCAGCCGCCGCCCGACGATGAACACCAGCCCGGCGAACAGGACACCGCCACCCAAAGCGAGCGCGATCGGCCCGGCCGACCCGGCGTGCATTCCCAGCACGACCGCCAGCAGCAGCCAGGCCAGGACGTCGTCGAGCGCGCCGCAGGCCAGGGCCAGTGAGCCGAACTTCGTCCCGGCGATCCCGCGTTCGGTGATGATCCGCGCCAGCATCGGGAACGCCGTGATCGCCAGCGCGACCCCGACGAAAGCCGCCGACGTCGCCGGCGAAACGCCGTCCTTGCCGATGCCGACCCACGACATGCCGACGACCGCGACCCCGATGCCGAGCAGAAGCGGCACCAGCGTCCCGGCCGCTGAGACGGCCGCGACGGACTTCCGCGACTGCCGGATGCTGCGGGGGTCGAACTCGTAGCCGGCGCCGAACATGTAGATCACCAGGCCGATCTGGCCGCCGACGTAGAGCAGCGGCCGGATCCCGTCCGGGAACAGCGCCGTCTGGACGCCCGGCAGCAGCAGCCCCAGCAGTGAGGGGCCGAGCAGCACGCCGGCGATCATCTCCCCGACGACCGGCGGCTGGCCGAGCCGGACCGCGGCCAGGCAGACCAGCCGGGCCACCACGAGGATCACCACGACGGCGAGGAAGAAGACCGGTGCCGCTTCGGACGGGCTCATCGGTTGCCTCCGGCGAAGTAGGTGGAACACAGGGCCTGGCGACGGGCGTCGAGGACCATGTACGTGCCGAACACGAGCTGGGCGAAGCTGCGCCAGACGTCTTCCCAGCGGTCGCGGACCGCGAGCCACACCAGGGGCGCGCGCCCCCGCCGGGCCCCGCGGGGGGTGAGCAGCACCGGGCCGCGGTTGGGGATGGAACGCGTGTGGGCGGCCGTCGAGGCGAGGCCGAAGCGGCGCAGCACTTCCTGCGCGACGACCCGCATGGTCGGCGGCGCGAGCCCGCGCGCCGGGCAGGCGCGGTTCTGCGCGACGCCGAACGGGATGAACTCCTCCTTGGGGGCCTGCTCGGCGAAATCGGGGTAGCTGAAGCACAGCACCGTCCCGGCCGGGATGGTCAGGTGGTCCAGCTCGATGTCCGCGGTGGAGATCCGGTGCGCGATGCCGAACAGCGGGTACGCGCGCAGGCCGTCATCGATCACGCGGTCGATGTCCTCCGGGTGGTCGGCGAGCCGCTGCTGGCTGCCTTCGTCCTGCGCGATGATCATCAGCAGGTGCGCCATCGCCTCCGACATCTGCACGACGGCGGTGGTGAAGAAGGTGCCCTGCAGGTAGTAGGCCTGCTCCTCGGGGGTCAGTGACTCCGGGAGCGGGTGCGGGACGTCGGCGAGCCGCTGCCTGAGGTACTTCGTCAGCCGGGCCCGGCGGCGCATGTTCCGCGGCCGCACGCACTTCAGCGCCGAGGCGACGTCGTCCGCGTGCGCCACGATCAGGTCGCGCGCCTCGGGCGGGCACGGCTCGTCGAACACCAGCTCGTAGTACAGCTCGGCCCAGATCGGCATCATCTCGTCACGCAGCCGGACGAGCCCCGGGCGGACGCCGTCCAGGACGTGGCCTGCCACGCGCCGGGCCAGCTCTTCGGAGTCCTTTTTGGACTTGACCAGGATGTGGCGGGTGCACTTGGCGACCTCGTCGTAGCGCGGCCCGGCTTCCAGGTGTTCCTGGTGCACTTCGGCCCCCGGCGACAGCCAGTACCAGAACAGGTCGGACAGCGCGGCGCCCCGGCTGCGGCCGTTCGCCGCCGGGTCGGCGTAGACGCGCTTGAAGTCCGCGGCGCCGACCTGCGGCCCCGGGACCGTCACCACGTCCTGGCCGTTGACCAGCGCGAAGATCCGCATCCGCAGCGCCACCACGCGCTCCGGCAGCCAGGCGAGCACCTTGCCGATCATCGCCGCACCTGGTCCGGGGTCAGGTCGGCCGGGTGCCGGCCACCGCACATCGCGAGGGCCTGGTCGAAGTCGTCGCGCAGCAGCTCCAGGACCTGCGTGACGCCTTCGCGGCCGCCCGCGGCCAGGCCCCACACGACCGGGCGGCCGACGCCGACCGCGTCCGCGCCGAGGGCGAGCGCTTTCACGACGTCGGTGCCCCGCCGGAGCCCGCCGTCGAGCAGCACCGGGATCGCCTTGCCGACCGCCGCGGCGATCTCGGGGAGGACGTCGACGGTCGCGGGCACGGTGTCGAGCTGGCGGCCGCCGTGGTTCGAGACGACGATCCCGGCGACGCCGTGGTGCACCGCCAGGCGCGCGTCCTCGGCGTGCAGCACGCCCTTGATCAGCACCGGCAGCTTGGTCTTGCCCCGCAGCCACGCGATGTGGTCCCAGTTCAGCCCGGCCGACATGACGATCTCGCGAACATGGCTGACATTGCCGCCGCTGCGGTTTTCCCCGATGTTGCGCAAGTTCTCCACGACCAGCCCCGGCGGCAGGTCGTGGAAGCCGTTGCGGTCGTCGCGCTCGCGGCGGCCGAGCACCGGCGAGTCGACCGTGACGACGAACGCCTTCACGCCCGCGTTCTCGGCCCGGCGCACGATCGCCTCGGTGAACTCCAGATCCGGCTGCAGGTAGAGCTGGAACCACAGGCCGGGGTCCGGCGCGACCTCGCGGGCGGCCGCGGCGATGTCCTCGATCGCCGTGGTCGCGGCCATGCTGACGATCATGATCGTGCCCGCCATCGCCGCCGCCCGCGCGGTGGCCAGTTCGCCGTCGGCGTGCGCGAGCCGGTGGAAAGCGGTGGGCGCGACGAGGATCGGCATCGACGACGGCGTCCCGAGCAGTGTCAGGCTCAGGTCGCGCTTGTCGCTGCCGCGCAGCACCCGCGGCAGCAGCCGCAGCTTGCGGAACGCCGATTCGTTCTCCGCCACGGTGATCTCGTCCTGCGCGCCGCCCGCGAAGTAGTCGTAGTGCACCGGGTCGAGGCGCTGCCGGGCCGCCGCCTCGAACTCCGCGACCGTGCGCATCAGAGCTCCCGGGTGAAGAACGCGGTCAGCGGCTCGACGTGCACCTCTTTGTCCCACTCGTTCTCGAGGTTCTCGGTGACGTGGTGGGTCGCGACGAGCTCGCCGCGGCGGTAGTGCCGGACGATCGGGTGCAGGTAGTGGCCTTCGCCGTGGTCGTTGGCCTTGTCCTGGGCGGCACGGGCGACGAAGTCGAACGGGTCGATCTTGTCGTGGTCCGGGCCGTAATCGAGGGTGACGACGTAGGCGTCGTCCGGCGGGTTCTCGAGCACCCGGTCGACCGGCACCTCTTCGAGGTAGCGGGCGGTGTCGCCGTCGACGACCAGGACGTCGCCGAGAAAGCCGAACTGCTGGTACAGCGCGGAAGTCCGGTTGATCCGGGTGATCACGGCTTCGGTCAGCGCGTCCGGTTTGGCGGCCAGCTCGGTGTGCGGCCACGGGACGTCGTGGTAGCGCTCGTTCAGCACCTTGGCCAGCGCGCGGACGCCGTAGCGGAAGCCGTGGATGAAGGCGCTGGTGGCCTTCTTGAAGTCGCGGACCTGGGTGATCGTGCCGGCGAAGTGGAGGCCGGGCACGTTGACCGACTCCCAGCTCGGCGTCTGCGCCGGGAACCGGTCATCGATGGTGAGCTCGGGGCGGCAGTCTTCGTCGAAGAGGTCGGCGTCGAAGCGGAATCCGGTGCAGCCGATCACGCGGTCGTAGCGGATCTCCTTGATGACCTCGTCGGCGCGGGCGAAGGCGAACTTGACGTGGTAGCCGTCGGCGTCCTTGCGGATTTCCCGCACGTCGCCGTCGAGGATCGCGTGCTGCAGCTTGAGCTGGTACATGTCGAGGATGCCCGCGTTGTAGGCGCGGAGGTGGCCGACGAAGTGCGTGCGCCAGGCCAGCTTCACCGGCCGCGGCCCGCCGACGTGCACGACGGCGGCCTGCTCGATCAGGTTGTCGGCCGTCTCGAAGGCGGAGTTTCCCTTGCCGAGCACGAGAACGCGCTGGTCGGTGAAGCTCTTCGGGTCGACGTCGACGTCCACGTACTGGTCGATCAGCTCGGCGCCGGGGAACTGCGGGATGTACGGCTTGGTGACGCCGGTGGCCATGATCAGCCGGTTCGCCCGGTACTCGGCGTCACCGGCGGTGAGGACGAAAGTTTCGTTCTCACGGCGGATGCGTGTCACCCGGGTGTCGTACCGGATGTTCAGCTGGTGCTTCGCCGCGTAGTCGGCGAGGTAGCGGAGGAGGGTTCCGGCTTCGGGGAACAGCTTTTCGCTGTAGCCGGTGAAGAGGATCGGGTCGACGTCGCCCTCGGCGAGGATCGAGTTCCAGTCCATCCGCAGGCGCAGCTCGGGATCGGCGTACCCGGTGTGCTTCTTGTTGATGGAGATGAGGGTCCGGTGCCGCGGGAAGGTCTCGAAGAAGTGCCCGGGCGCGGAACCGGCCTCCAGCACGAGGTACCGGCGCCCGGCGTGGCCGAGGTGCTGCGCCAGCTGCAACCCGGCCGGCCCGGCCCCGACGACCAGATAATCGAGCACTTCCTCCGCCACGACGACCTCCTGAAGCTCGGCACCGATCGCATGATCGGCGCCGAGCCTGCTCCGGAGATCTCAGAAAAGCCTCAGAGCCCGGCTTTCCCGTGAAAGTTTCGCGTCAGCGGCCCGTGATCGAAGCCGGGACTCGCGTGATCAGCCGCGTGACCCGCGTGATCAGGGCCGTAACTCGCGTGATCGAAGCCGGGCCGGGCCGGATCACGCGAGTTACGGCTCGGATCACGCGAGTTCGGGGTTCGATCACGCGCGGTGCGGGCTCAGCGGCCGGCTGCGCGGGCGAGGCGTTCCGGGTAGCGCTCCCCCGCGATCGCGTCCGCGGGAGCGGCCGCCGCGATCGCCGCCAGGTCGTCCGCCGTCAGCTCCAGCGAAGCCGCGGCCACGTTCTCCTCCAGGTACTTGCGGCGCTTCGTGCCCGGGATCGGCACCACGTCCTCGCCCTGGGACTGGACCCAGGCCAGCGCCAGCTGTCCCGCCGTCACGCCCTTGGCCGCGGCCAGCTCGCGCAGTGCCTCGACGATCGCCATGTTGCGCTCGAAGTTGCCCTCGGCGAACCGGGGCAGGCCGCGGCGCATGTCGTCCTCGGGCAGGTCGGCCATCGACGTCACCGCGCCCGTCAGGAACCCGCGGCCCAGCGGCGAAAACGGGACGATCCCGATGCCGAGTTCCCGGCACGTGGAAAGGATTTCGCCTTCGATCCCCCGCGTCCACAGCGACCACTCGCTCTGCAGCGCCGTCACCGGGTGCACCGCGTGCGCGGCGCGGATCGTCGCCGCGCCGGCCTCGGAAATCCCGGCGTACCGGATCTTTCCGGCCTCCACCAGCGAAGCCAGCGCGCCCCAGGTCTCCTCGATCGGGGTGTCCGGGTCGACGCGGTGCTGGTAGTACAGGTCGATGTGGTCGACGCCGAGCCGGCGCAGCGACTCGTCGCAGCTCTGCTTCACGTACTCGGCGTCACCGCGGGCACCCATCGCGCCGTCGTTCCACACGATGCCGAACTTCGTCGCGAGCACGACCTCGTCGCGGCGGCCGGCGATCGCGCGGCCGACCAGCTCCTCGTTGACGCCGCCGGCGTAGACGTTCGCCGTGTCCAGCAGCGTCACGCCCAGCTCGAGCGCGCGGTGGATGGTCGCGATCGACTCGTCGTCGTTGTCGCGGACGCCGTAGGCCTGGCTCATGCCCATGCAGCCGAGCCCCTGGGCACCGACTTCCAGGTCGCCCAGCTTCCTCTTCTTCACGCGGAAATCTCCTCCACACCGGGTTCCACGCCGAGCACGTTGCGCTCGACCTGGGCGTAGTTCTCGATCTTGTAGTCGAGGATGTCGAGACAGCCCTGCAGTTCGGCGATCCGCTCGGCGACCGACCGGCGCTGCTCCACCAGCAGGGCCTTGCGCCGGCCCGCGCTCGCGACCCCGTGCCGGCGCAGCGACGCGTACTCGCGCATGCTCTTGATCGGCATCCCGGTGGTGCGGAGCTTGGTCAGGAAGCCCAGCCAGTTGAGGTCGTCGTCGGAGTAGGCCCGGCGGCCCGCCGCGTCCCGCGCGGGCGGGTCGAGCAGTTTGATGCGCTCGTAGTACCGGAGAGTGTCGATGGACAGTCCGCTACGTCGAGCGGCTTCCGCTATCGAGTAGCTCATGGCCCGACAGTACGACCTGGAGTGCACTCCAGGTCAAATCCGCTCCCTGGTCTTTCATAACAGCGTTCCGATACGCTGGGTGCATGGCGCGACCACGCACGCACGACGAAGCGCTCCGGCTCAAGCTGCTCGACCGGGCCGGCGAGCTGATCGCCGCCGACGGGCCGAAGGCGCTTTCCCTGCGCAAGCTGGCCGCCGACGCCGGGACGTCCACCACCGCCGTGTACTCGCTCTTCGGCAGCAAACCCGATCTGGTGAACGCCCTCTACACCGAGGGCTTCCGCCGGTTCGGCGCCCGGATGGCCGGGACGCCGCTGACCGGTGACGCGGTCGAGGACCTGGTCGCGCTCGGCAGCGCCTACCGCCGGAGCGCGCTGGCCGACCCGAACCTCTACGGGATCATGTTCACCAAGTCCGTCCCCGGCTTCGAGCCCAACGAAGACGCCGAGAAGCTCGCCCGCAAGACCCTGGAACCCCTGGAGCGGATCATCCGCCGCGCCATCGCCGACGGCGTCTTCCTCGACGTCCCGCCGGAGACGGTCGCGGTCGGCTGCTGGGCCATCGTCCACGGCCTGGTGTCGCTGGAGCTGACCGGCAACCTGCCGGAGGAGTTCGACGTCACGGGCGCGTACGAAGCGGCTCTGCGCGCAAACGCCTCCGGCTGGCTGCGGCCTCAGAGCAGCGGCAACGTCCCGTCGTAGACGACCGCGCCCGTCGCGTCCCGCGCCACCACGCGCGCGGTCGCGTCCGGCACGTACCGCTCCTTCGGGATCCAGGTCGAGGCCATGCCGTCGACGACGTCGGCCTCGACGCTGCTCCCGGTGCCGAAGTCGACGGCCGCCTTCGCCGCGGTCAGGGGCAGCGCCAGGACGAACGGCGTCCGCGACTTGCCCGGCTCGCCGCCCGCTTCGACCGCGCCCAGGGTGCTCACCCGCAACGCCCGCACCGGCGCCACCGGCCGTGGGGTGAGATCGGGGTACAAGCGGAACCTGTTCTTCCCGGGCCGCTGGTGGTCGGGCTCGGTCGTGCAGACCACGACCCGGTCACCGCGGCGGCCCGGAACCACCTGGTAGCCGTCCGCGTCGAGCAACGGCCCCGGCGCGTAGCCCGCGGCGTCGGGGACCACCTCCTCGGCGGCGGCCAGGCACTCGCCCAGCGCCCGTCCCGCCGGGGAGGTCCGGTCGGCGGTCACCGGCCGGTCGACGACCGAAATCAGCGATGCCGGCGCTTCGGGCAGCTCGACCCCCCTCTGTTCCGGAGGGTTCGAGAGGGTGAGCTTCGTCCGCGCCGGGTCGGTCAGGGTCATCGCGACGAACTGGCGGCTGACCGGGGAGAACCGGATGTCCTGCGACGCGGCGTCCCCGTCCTCGGTGCGCGACTCGAGGGAAGCGCCCTCCGCGCCGGGCCCGAGGAGCCCGCCGACCACGCCCGTGGCGCTGTGGAACAGCAGCTGGAAGTTCACCCCGGGCACCGTGGCCGGCGCGGCGGCCGGATCCGACAGCGTCACGGTCGTTTCGGTCGTCTCGCAGAACATCGGCTTGCTCGCCGCGGTCAGTGCGACCACCGAGTCCGCGCCGGCGGTCCGGGTGAACAGCGGGACCCATTCCTCGCGCGGGGGCACGTAGCCCCCGTCCGCCGACTTGCCCGCCGCTTGCAGAGCCGCCCAGCAGCGGTCGAGCGCGGCCGTCGCCACCCGGGTGTCCAGGGTCAACCCCCCGTCGGCCGTCGGGGCGGGGGCGACGTCGGCGGGCTGCCGGAGCACCTGCGTCGCGACGACCGCCCCGGCGGCCAGCACCACGACGGCCGCTGCGGCGGCGACGTACCGGACGCGGGATGGACGCCGCTTCCCCATGCCCCGGCGCAGCTCCGCCCGCAACCGCGCCCGGACGTCGTCCGGCAGCTTCCGCCGGAGTGGCAGCCCGAAGTCGTCGCTCATTTCTCCTCCAGCAGCGTGCGCAGCCGGGCGCGGGCCCGGGACAGGTGGGCGCGGACGGTGACCTCGGCGACGGCCAGCAGCGCCGCGGCGTCGGCGGCGCTCACCTCGGCCAGCAGGCACAGCTCGACGACCTCCCGCTGGGCCTTCGGCAGCGTCCGGACGGCCTCGACCACCTCGCGCAGCCGCCGCTCGCCGTCGAGCCGCTCGGCCACGGCGTCGGCGTGGTCGGACACGACCGGCGGGTCCGGCACCTTCCGCAACAGCCGCAGCCGTCTCCGCGCGCTGCGGTACTCGTCCCGGGCCGCGTTGCCGGCGACGGTGTAGAGCCACGGCAGCGCGCTGTCGCGCACCAGCGTGACGTCGGCGCGCCGGCGCCAGGCGGTCAGGAAGGTGGTGGAGGTGAGGTCTTCGGCGCCGACCCACGAGCCGGTCAGCCGGTAGGCGTGGTTCCAGACGGCCTCGGCGTACCGCTCGAAGAGCTCGGTGAAGGCCGCTTGGTCACCCTCGGCCGCCCGGTCCCACAGAGCGCGGTCGCCCACCGGCGCCCCCGTCGCTTGGCTGGTCACACCTCTCAGTGGCCGGCACGGGCCCGGACGTTGCGCTACCCGGCCTCGGGGAACCGCGCGTCCGCGAGGTCGAGTTCCTCGTGTTCGCCGTCCTCGAAGACAGCGCCCCGGTGACCGCGACGGCGGTCCACCGCCGCTTCAGCACCGGTACCGGCTCAGACGGCGCCGTACTGGCGGTCACCCGCGTCGCCGAGGCCCGGCACGATGAAGCCCGAGTCGTTGAGGCGCTCGTCGATGCTCGCCGTGACCACCCGGACCGGCAGCCCGGTCTTCTCCAGGTGCGCCAGGCCCTCCGGCGCCGCCAGCGCGCAGATCGCCGTGACGTCGTCGGCGCCGCGGTCGGTGAGCAGCCGGATCGTGTACTCCATCGAGCCGCCGGTGGCGAGCATCGGGTCGAGCACCAGCACCGGCCGGTCGGCGAGCGACTCCGGCAGCGATTCCAGGTACGGCGTCGGCTTCAGCGTCTCCTCGTCGCGCGCCAGGCCGACGAAGCCCATCTGCGCGTCCGGGATCAGCTTGTGTGCCTGGTCGGCCATGCCCAGCCCGGCGCGCAGGACCGGCACCAGCAGCGGCGGCTTGGCCAGCTTGAAGCCGTCGGTGCGGGCGACCGGCGTGTGAATCTTCTCGATCTTCACCGGAACATCGCGCGTGGCTTCGTAGACCAGCATGACGGTCAGCTCGTGCAGCGCGGCCCGGAACGCGGCGCTGTCGGTGCGCGCGTCGCGCATCGTGGAGAGCCGGGCCTTCGCGAGGGGGTGGTCGACGACGTGCACATCCATGCGCGTCAATCTAGCTGTTTCGCGAAGCTCTTCACCCAGCCGCGCTGCCAGGGTGTTTCGACGGCCCGCTCGTGGTAGTTCGCCCGGACCCAGGTCACGGCTTCCTCGGCCGGGACACCGGAGAGGACCGCCAGGCAGGCCATCACCGTGCCGGTCCGGCCCGCGCCTCCGTAGCAGGCGACTTCCACCTTTTGGGTCTTCGCCCGTTCGTGGAGGGCTTTGATCTTCTCGCGGGCGTCCGCGGGGTTGGTGGGCAGCAGGAAGTCGGGCCAGGTGATCCACTCGTGCGGCCAGGTGATGCCCCCGCCGTGCTTGCGCCGCAGCCGGCTCGTGCCCAGGTAGAGCCCGAAGTCGGGGGTGGGTTCGTCGGGGCGGGGGCGGCCGAGGCCACGCCCGTGCACGCGGGTGCCGTCCGGAAACTCGACCATGCGGCCAGTGTCCTCCGGAAGATGGACACGCAGGGTGGTTTTCGCCGATAAGCTGCGCCGGGTGAGCGAACTGACGCCCGACCAGATGCGGGCCTCCGACGCGGACCGTGAACGCGTCGCCCAGGTGCTGCACAACGCCCTCGCGGAGGGGCGGATCACCGTCAACGAACTGGAAGAGCGGCTCACCACGGTCTACGCGGCGAAGACGCTGGGAGAACTCAAACCGGTGACGGCGGACCTGCCCTCGTCGTCCGCGGCCGTCGAGCCGGCCACCACCCGGGCGCTCGGGTTCCCGGACCAGCGGATCGGCGGCCACCCGGGCAGCCCGGTGTCGATCGGCGTGCTGTCGGGAGCGGTCCGCAAGGGCAGCTGGGTCCTGCCCCCGCAGCACAACAGCCTGGCGTTCTGGGGCGGCGCGGAGATCGACCTCCGCCAGGCCCGCTTCGCCGACCGCCACTGCACGATCACCGCGGTCGCGATCATGGGCGGCATCCAGATCACGGTGCCGGACGACATCAACGTGGACGTGACGGGCATCGGCCTGATGGGCGGGTTCACCCTGGAGGACAAGTCGGGCGCGCCGCCCGCACCGCCGACCGCGCCGACGGTGAAGATCAACGGACTGGCGTTCTGGGGCGGGGTCGTCGTGTACCGGAAGCCGGCGAAACGGGCTGAGCCGCCGCAGATCGAAGGCGCCTGACCTCGTCGTTGTGACGCGCTCAGCACCCAGCGTCACAACCGATGGGGGCTCGAACTGTCGGACCCGCCGCCTAGACTCAGGCGCATGACAGCCACGACCAGCACGTCAGCGGCGCCGGCCACCCCGGCACCGCTGGTGGACGCGACTCGCGACGACGCGAGCCTGCGCCGGTTCCTGCTCGGGCTGCCCGGTGTCGACCAGGTCGGCGTCGAGCAGCGCGCGGCGGGCCTCGGCACGCGCAGCATCAAGAAGGACGCCAAGCGGTGGGCCATCGACACCGCCATCTCCATGGTCGACCTGACCACCCTGGAGGGCGCCGACACCCGGGGCAAGGTCCGCGCGCTCGCCGCGAAGGCCGTCCGGCCCGATCCCGAGCGGCAGGACACCCCGCGCGTCGCCGCCGTCTGCGTGTACCCGGACATGGTCGCCACGGCCGTCGAAGCGCTCGAGGGCAGCGGCGTGCACGTCGCCAGCGTCGCCACCGGCTTCCCCGCCGGGCGCACCAGCCTCGAGATCAAGCTGGCCGACACGAAGATCGCCGTCGACGCCGGTGCGCACGAAGTCGACATGGTGATCGACCGCGGTGCCTTCCTCGAAGGCCGGTACATGGCCGTCTTCGAAGAGATCCAGGCCGTCAAAGCCGCCTGCGGGGACGCCCACCTGAAGGTCATCCTCGAGACCGGTGAGCTGGCGACCTACGACAACGTGCGGCGCGCGTCGTGGCTGGCGCTGCTGGCCGGCGGGGACTTCATCAAGACCTCCACCGGCAAGGTCTCCCCCGCCGCGACGCTGCCGGTCACCCACATCATGCTGCAGGCGGTCCGCGACTGGCACGCACACACCGGCGAGCTGCGCGGGGTCAAGCCCGCCGGCGGCATCCGGACGACGAAGGACGCGATCAAGTACCTGGTCGCGGTGCACGAGGTGGCCGGCGAGCAGTGGCTGACCCCTGACCTGTTCCGCTTCGGCGCGTCCAGCCTGCTCAACGACCTGCTGCTGCAGCGCCGCACCCAGGTGGACGGCCACTACAGCGGCCCCGACTACGTGACGGTGGACTGATGCCCGTTTTCGAGTACGCACCGGCGCCGGAGTCGCGCGCCATCGCGAACCTCAAGGATTCCTACAAGCCCTTCGTCAACGGCGAGTTCGTCGACGGCTCGGGTGAGCCGCTCAAGACGATCAACCCGGCCACCGAAGAGGTGCTGGCCGAGGTCGGCACCGCGTCGAAGTCCGATGTGGACGTCGCGGTGAAGGCCGCGCGCAAGGCGTACAACGGTGTCTGGTCGAAGATGCCGGGCACCGAGCGCGCGAAGTACCTCTTCCGGATCGCCCGGCTGATCCAGGAGCGCTCGCGCGAGCTGGCGGTGCTGGAAAGCCTGGACAACGGCAAGCCGATCAAGGAGTCCCGCGACTCCGACGTCCCGACGGCGGCCGCGCACTTCTTCTACCACGCGGGCTGGGCCGACAAGCTGGAGTACGCGGGCTACGGGCCCAACCCGAAGCCGCTGGGTGTCGCGGGCCAGATCATCCCGTGGAACTTCCCGCTGCTGATGCTGGCCTGGAAGATCGCCCCGGCGCTGGCCACCGGCAACACGGTGGTCCTCAAGCCGGCCGAGACGACGCCGCTGACCGCCCTGGTGTTCGCGGAGATCTGCCAGCAGGCCGAGCTGCCGCCGGGCGTGGTGAACATCCTGCCGGGCGCGGGTGACATCGGTGCGTCCATCGTGGCGCACGCGGACATCGACAAGATCGCCTTCACCGGCTCGACCGAGGTCGGCAAGGCGATCCAGCGCCAGGTCGCGGGCACGCCGAAGAAGCTGACCCTCGAACTGGGCGGCAAGGCGGCGAACATCGTCTTCGAGGACGCGCCGCTGGACCAGGCCGTCGAGGGCATCGTCAACGGCATCTTCTTCAACCAGGGTCACGTCTGCTGCGCGGGTTCGCGCCTGCTGGTCCAGGAGTCGATCGCCGAAGAGGTGCTGGAGAAGCTGCACCACCGCGTCTCGACGCTGCGCATCGGCGACCCGCTGGACAAGAACACCGACATCGGCGCGATCAACTCCGCCGAGCAGCTGGCGAAGATCCGCGGGCTCGTCGAGTCCGGTGACGCCGAAGGCGCGGAGCGCTGGACGAGCCCGTGCCCGGTGCCGGACCGCGGGTTCTTCTTCGCCCCGACGGTGTTCGCGAACGTCCACCAGTCGATGCGGATCGCGCGCGAGGAGATCTTCGGCCCGGTGCTGTCGGTGCTGACGTTCCGCACGCCGGACGAGGCCGTGGCGAAGGCGAACAACACGCCGTACGGCCTTTCGGCGGGCATCTGGACCGAAAAGGGCTCCCGGATCCTGTGGATGGCGAACCAGCTGCGCGCCGGCGTGGTCTGGGCCAACACCTTCAACCGCTTCGACCCCGCCGCCCCGTTCGGCGGCTACCAGGAATCCGGCTTCGGGCGCGAAGGCGGCCGCACCGGGCTGGAGGCGTACCTGAATGTCTGACCGGATTTCCGTCGCCAAGACGTACAAGCTGTACATCGGCGGCAAGTTCCCCCGTTCGGAGTCCGGCCGGGTGTACCCGGTGACGGACGCGAAGGGCAAGTTCCTGGCGAATGCGGCCCACGCGTCCCGCAAGGACGTCCGCGACGCGGTGGTGGCGGCCCGCAAGGCGTTCCCCGGCTGGGCCGCGGCCACGGCGTACAACCGCGGCCAGGTGCTCTACCGGGTGGCCGAGGTCCTGGAGGGCCGCCGCGACCAGTTCGTCGCGGAAGTGTCCGCTTCGGAGGGTCTGGCGGCGAAGAAGGCGGAGTCCGTTGTGGACGCGGCCATCGACCGCTGGGTCTGGTACGCGGGCTGGACGGACAAGATCGCCACGGTCCTGGGCGCGGCGAACCCGGTGGCGGGGCCGTACTTCTCGTTCACCGTCCCGGAGCCGACGGGCGTGGTGGGTGTCCTGGCGCCGCAGGGCTCGTCACTGCTGGGCCTGGTCGAGGTCCTGGCCCCGGTCCTGGCCACGGGCTCGACGGCGGTGGTGGTCTCCAGCGCGGAGCGGCCGTTGCCGGCGATCACGCTGTCGGAGGTCCTGGCGACGTCCGACGTCCCCGGCGGGGTGGCGAACATCCTGACCGGGCGGGCCGCGGAGCTGGGTCCGTGGCTGGCTTCGCACGGAGACGTCAACGCGCTGGACCCGACGGGAGCGGCCCCGGCGGACCGCGTGGAGCTGGCCCGCGAAGCGGCGAACACGGTGAAGCGGGTGCTGACGGTCCCGGAGTCCGAGCCGGACTGGACGGCAGCCCCGGACCTGACGCGCTTGCGGCGGTACCTGGAGGCGAAGACGGTCTGGCACCCGCTGGGCGTCTGAGTTCGACGACGGAGGCCACCCCCGTGGTGGCCTCCGTCGCGCTTTGCCTGACACTCACCCCGATCACCGGTACCGTCCCCCCGGGTACGGAGCGTGACGCATCGGGGAGGGTGCAGATGCCGGACGACGAAGAGTGGGCATTCGAGGCGGAGACCGACCTCTGGGACGACGGCGAACGCCCGTCGCCGGCCGCCGACGAGCCGGAACCGGACGGCCGGGACGGGGACGCGGTCGTGACGGTGACCGTCGCTCCCGACGGCGAGGTCCGGCAGGTCCGGCTCACCGAAGTCTGGAAGAGCAAGGTCGATCCCCGCGGGCTGCACTCGAACGTCCTGACCGCGGCCAACGCGGCGGCCATCGAAACGCTGGCCCAGCGGGCCCGCGAAGTCCAGGAGAACCCACCTCCGCGACCGCCGTCCGAGGCGGACGAAACACCCCTCCCGGCCCAGGACGTCCTCCGGCTGGAGGACGCGGTGCGGGCGAACTGGAGCAGTACTCCGCCCGGCTGTCTTCGGCCGGAACCGGCATCGTCTCCGCGGAAAGCAGCGGCGGCCACGTGCGCGGCTTCGATCGCCCGGAACACCGAGGTGGAGAGCGAACTGCTCGACGTGCTCCGCATCTTGCACCGGCGGTCGGCCCCGGCGGACTTCGCACCGCAGCCGCGAGGCCCCGCCTACACGGAACTGATGAGCCTGCTGGCCGACCACGCGAGCCGCCTCGGCAAGCTCGACGGGCACTGAGGGGACGAACGTGACCGCACCGGGCGGCACCGCGATCATCGATCGGACCCTGGACGACCTGCGCGCCATCGAGGAAAAGTTCCGCCATCGACCTGGTGAACCACGTCAACGAAAAGTTCGCCGCCTACCAACGAGCGACCGTGCGGTTCTGGTCCGATCAAGGCGATTCCGACAAGCTCAAGCAGGTCGGGCGGCAGTGGATCGAGGAGTTCTCGCACACGGTCGACGAGATCGCGAGCACGCTGCACCTGGACAAGCTGAAGGCCAACATCGAGTGGCAGGGCCGGGGCGCCGAAACGTACAAAGCCGCGGTTCCCGCACAGCTCGAGCACCTGGACTCGATGAAGGACCTCGGCGAGCAGATGCGCGACTCGCTCACCAGCCTCGCCAACGGCATCGACTCGTTCTGGCTCGCCATGAAGGTAATCGCCGGCGGTCTCGTCGCCGCGATCGTGTCGGCCATCCTCACCGCGGTCACCGTCGTGGGTCTGCCGCTGGCGCTGGGGATCCTCTCGGCCGCGATCTCGATGGCCGTTCCCGCCATCACCGGCACGATCGTCGCGATCGAGACCTTGCTGTTGTTCGCCCCGGCCTGGGTCGAGGTCGGGCACTACCCCGGCGGTACCGGCCACATTCTGCGGCTCCGGCCCGCCTCCGTGTCCGTCGGCCCGCTCTGCGGTGGGGCCGTTTCGATCGTCGGGTGGCCGCTGTTCTACCTCTCCTACGCCACGCCGCTGACCTGGTCCGACCCCGGCCCGGTCAACCCGCACGGGTTCGTCCAGATCACCTTTGGCATCTTCGTCCTGCTGGTCATTCCGGTGATCGCCGTCGTGCTCGGGGTCGTCGACCTCATCGTGGGGCTGCCGGCGCTGCGGCCCTCGCCGCAGACCCTCCAGCGGTACGCCCGCTAGCTCATCGTCACCGAGAAGTCCGACAGCGTGAACCGCGCCTTGCCGCCGCCCGTCGAGCAGAACTCGATGCCGTAGCCGATCTGGTTGACCGTCGGGTTCGGCGGTATCAAGCCCTTGCCGATCGCCCAGGCGATCATCGCCTTCAGGTCCACGCTGCCCGAATACTGCGTCGAGCGGGACACGAACGCCACGTACCCCTGGTCCTCCGCCCAGACGTCGTACGTGGTGCCAGCCGCCGTGTACGTCGTCAGCTTGTCGCCTGCCGGGACCTGCTTGTGGTTCTCCGTCCAGACCATCAGCTCGCTGACGCCCTTGCCGTCGCCCACGCCGTTCAGCCACAGGTCGTACGCCACGTCGTAGACGCCCGTGCCCGGGCCGCGGCCGGCGAACGTCGATTTGATCACCGAATAGTCGTTGAACGGTTTCCCGTTCTGGTCGTTGATGTCCTTGTGCACGTTCGGATAGGTTTTCACCGACGTCGAATCGGGTTGGGTGGATTCGACGTACCAGTTGTCGTACGCGCACGCGCGCAGCGTTTCCGGGCCCGCTTCCCCGGCGTTCCACATGTTGTTGTGGACGTAGTAGCCGCCGTCCGACCAGCCGCCGTCGGGGTCGCTGGTGGTGAACTCCGGGGTGCGGCAGTTCCGCACCGGCGTGGTCGACGGGGGCGTCGGAGTCGGCGGAGGCGCAGGTACAGAGGACGAAACCGAGGACGGAGACGGCGAAGCCGAGGTGGGCGTCACGGAGGCGGCGGCCGGGGACGGCGGCGGCACCGGCGCGGCCGCCACGCCGTCGACCGGTGCGCTCCCGCACCCGGCGACCGGCAGAAAGGAAATCGCCAACAACACGGCCAGTGTTCTTCGTCGCATTTTCCCGCCCGCAGCTGCAATTTGGCAGAACGAGGCGGAACCCTAACACGGAAATCCGCGAATTCAGTCCGGGTCGAGGTCGCCGGAGGTGATCGGACGGCCGGGAAGCGACGAACCCGGCCGCGCGCTCAAGCCGTCGATCATGATGCCGACGCACCGGCGCGCCGCCATCTCGGCGACCTCCGGCGTCTTCGCGCGCGCCTGGCGCAGCAGCGTCGCGAACAGGATCGCGATGTCGCCCGCGCCGACGTCGTCACGGAGCTTGCCCTCGGCCTGCGCGCCCTCGACGAAGGCGTCGAGGACCTCCAGGATCTCGTCGCGCAGCCGGCGGACCTCGGGGTCGTTCTTGAGGATCACCAGCGCCCGGTGCGACACCATCGCCAGCTGCACGCTCAGCTGCAGCTCCACCGACTGCCGCAGCAGCCGCTCCAGCGCGCGCCACGACGACGTCTCCTCGGCGGCGATCACGCGCGCGTCGATCAGCACCCGCTCGAAGTTGTCCATGGCGACCGCGCGGACCAGCGCGTCCCGGTCCGGGAAGCGGCGGTACAGCGTGCCGACGCCGACGCCCGCCGCGCGGGCGATCTCCTCCATCGGCACCTCGGGACCGGAAGCGGCGAAGATGCTCTTCGCGGCGGCCAGGATCTGGTCGCGGTTGCGGCGCGCGTCCGCCCGCAGGGTGGTCTCGGGGTCTGCCGTCATGCCGTTCGCCTTCCGCTGAATCGCGCGGGGTGATTCTCGCACGGTCAACGGGCCACGCACCGCCTCCTCGAATGGGTAGGCGGCACCTAGTGGACGACTTCCTTCCGCTTCGGTACCTTGGGAGCTAGAACCGGAATGTAATCCTCCGCATACTTTCCGTCCGATTTAGGGGGTCCGAAATGACTGATCTGGCCGAACCTGCAACCCAGGACGAGACCTTCCCGATGGCCCGCACGTGCCCGTTCGCCCCGCCGCCCGCGTACGAGAAGCTGCGCGAAGCCGGTCCGGTCCACCGCGTCACGCTGCAGTCCGGCCAGGAGGCGTGGGCCGTGACGCGCCTGGAGGACGTCCGGACCGTGCTGAACGACCCGCGGTTCAGCTCCGACCGCTTCAACCCGGGCTTCCCGATCCTGACTCGCGAGGGCCGCCCGCAGCGCCGCCGCTTCACCGCGTCGCTGATCAACATGGACCCCCCGGAGCACGGCGCCGCCCGCCGCGAGGTCGTCGGCGAGTTCACCGTCAAGCGCATGAAGGCGCTGCAGCCGCGGATCCAGCAGATCGTCGACGAGCACATCGACGCGATCCTGGCCGGCCCGAAGCCCGCCGACCTGGTCTCCGCGCTGAGCCTGCCGGTGCCGTCGCTGGTCATCTGCGAGCAGCTCGGCGTCCCCTACGCCGACCACGACTTCTTCCAGTCGCGCAGCTCCACCCTGCTGAACCGCGAGGTCTCGCAGGAGGCGCGGATGCAGGCCGTCGAAGAGCTGCAGAACTACCTCGACGAGCTGGTCTCGGAGAAGGAGGCGAACCCGACCGACGACCTGCTCGGCCGGCAGGTCCTCAAGCAGCGCGAAGAGCACGGCGAAGCCGCGCACGACGAGCTCGTTTCGCTCGCCTTCCTGCTGCTGCTCGCCGGGCACGAGACGACGGCGAACATGATCTCCCTCGGCACCGTCGCCTTCCTGGAGAACCCGAAGCAGCTCGAGCTCGTCAAGAACGACCCCGGCAAGACCCTCGACGCCGTCGAGGAGCTGCTGCGGTACTTCACCATCGCCGAGTTCGCGACCTCGCGCGTCGCCACCGAGGACGTCGAGATCGGCGGGCAGCTGATCCGCGAGGGCGAAGGCGTGCTCGGCCTGAGCTACTCCGGCAACCGCGACCCGGCCGCGTTCGACAACCCGGACGAGCTGGACATCGAGCGCGGTGCCCGCCACCACGTCGCCTTCGGCTTCGGCCCGCACCAGTGCCTCGGCCAGAACCTCGCCCGGATGGAACTGCAGATCGTCTTCGACACCCTCTTCCGCCGCATCCCGGACCTCAAGCTGGCCGCCCCGGTCGACCAGCTGCCGTTCAAGCACGACTCGTCGATCTTCGGCCTCTACTGCCTGCCCGTGACCTGGTGAGGGAGACGTCATGACCGCGGTCCACGAATTCCCGATGACGCGGACGTGCCCGTTCGCGCCGCCGCCGGCGTACACCGAGATCCGCGAGGAGGACCCGGTCACCCGGGTGGGGCTGCCCGACGGCCGGAGGGCCTGGGTGGTCAGCAGGCACGAGGACGTCCGGACCGTGCTGAACGACCGGCGGTTCAGCGCCGACCGGCAGCACCCGGACTTCCCGCAGCTGGTGCCCGGGTTCCGCCGTCCGGACGACGAGCGCACCATGATCACCATGGACGCGCCCGAGCACGGGCCGGCCCGCAAGGCCGTGCTCGGCGAGTTCACCGTGCGCCGGATGGAGGCGCTGCGGCCGCGGATCCAGGAGATCGTGGACGAGCGGATCGACGCGCTGCTGGCCGGGCCGAAGCCGGGCGACCTGGTCGAGGCGCTGTCGCTGCCGGTGCCGTCGCTGGTCATCTGCGAGATGCTCGGCGTGCCCTACGCCGACCACGACTTCTTCCAGACCCACACGGCGAAGCTGATCAAGCGGGACACGCCCCCGCAGGAGCGGCGGGCCGCGGTCGAGGCCGTGCGCGAGTACATGAGCGACCTCATCGCCGGGAAGGAGGACAACCCGCCGGACGACCTGCTCGGGCGGCAGATCGTCAAGCTGCGCGAAGAGGGCACCTACCGGCGGGCGTCGCTGGCCGCGACCGGCTTCCTGCTGCTCGTCGCCGGCCACGAGACGACGGCGAACATGATCTCCCTCGGCACGGTCGGGCTGCTGGAGAACCCGGACCAGCTGGCGCTGATCACCGGCGACCCGGGCAAGACGCTCGACGCCGTCGAGGAACTGCTGCGGTACTTCACCATCGTCGACGCGGCCACGGCCCGGCTCTGCGTCGAGGACGTCGAGGTCGGCGGGCAGCTGATCCGGGCGGGCGAGGGCGTGCTGGCGCTGGGCTACGCGGCCAACCGCGACGCGGCCGCGTTCGAGAACCCCGACGAGCTGGACATCGAGCGCGGCGCCCGCCACCACGTCGCCTTCGGCTTCGGCCCGCACCAGTGCCTCGGCCAGAACCTGGCCCGGATGGAACTGCAGATCGTCTTCGACACCCTCTTCCGCCGGATACCCGGGTTGAAGCTGGCCGCGCCGGTCGACGACCTGCCGTTCAAGGACGACGCGAACATCTACGGCCTGTACCGGCTGCCGGTGACCTGGTAGAGACGAACTGCCACACCACCACAGGGAGAAGAGGACCATGAAGATCATCGCGGACACCGGCAAGTGCGTCGGCGCCGGTCAGTGCGTACTTACCGAGCCCTCGCTGTTCGACCAGAGCGAGGAGGACGGCACGGTCATCGTGCTCGACGACCAGCCCGTGGGCGACCTGGTCGAGAAGGCCCGTGAAGCGGTGCACGTCTGTCCGAGCCAGGCCCTCTCCCTAGAGGAGTGACGCGCGCGGAGGCCACCTCGAGCCGGGCTCGAGGTGGCCTCCGGCGTTGCCTGTCACTTGACCGCGCCCATGGACAGGCCGCGGACCAGGTGGTTCTGCGCGATCCAGCCCACGATCATCACCGGCAGCGAGGCCAGCAGCGCCGCCGCCGACAGCTGGGCCCAGTACAGGCCCTCGCTGGTGATGAACCCGACCAGGAACACCGGGACCGTGCCCGCCCGCGCGGCCGTCAGGTTGACCGCGTAGAAGAACTCCGTCCAGGAGAAGATCACGCAGATCAGCGCGGTCGCCGCGATCCCGGGTGCCACCACCGGCATGATGATCTTGCGCAGCAGCGTCGGCAGGTTGGCGCCGTCGATGCGGCCCGCCTCGATCATCTCGTGCGGCACCTCGAGGAAGAACGACCGCATCATCCAGATGGCCAGCGGCAGGTTCATCGACGTGTACAGGATGACCAGCGCCCACACCGTGTCGAGCAGCTCGGTGTTCTGCGAAATCACGTACAGCGGGATGATCGCCGCCACGATCGGCAGCATCTTCGTCGAGAGGAAGAAGCCGAGCGCGTTCGACGTGCCTTTGACCGGCGCCAGCGACAGCGCGTACGCGGCCGGGACGCCGAGGAGCAGCACCAGCAGCGTCGAGAGGACCGTGACGAACGCCGAGTTCGACAGGTACGGCAGGAACCCGCCGCTCAGGACGTTGCCGAGCTGCTCGAACGTCGGGGTGAAGAACAGCTTCGGCGGGTCGGTGTAGGCGTCGGCCTCCTGCTTGAACGCGGTGAGGATCATCCACAGCAGCGGGAAGACGAACAGGATCGCGATCACCCAGGTCGCGACGGTCAGCGAGCCCTTGCCGTACTGCTTCTTGCGGGGAGCCACGGTGGTCACTTGATGCCTCCGCTCACCGAGAAGGTCCGGAACATCAGGCGCAGCGCGAAGGTCGCCACGATCATCGTCAGGATCACGACGATCACGCCCATCGCCGAGGACTGGCCGACGTCGAAGCCCTCGAACGCGCGCTGGTAGATGTAGTACGGCAGGTTGGTGCTCGCCGTGCCCGGGCCGCCCTGGGTCATCAGGAAGATCGCGTCGAAGCTGTTCACGATGTAGATCGCGCCCAGCAGCGTGGCCAGCTGCAGGAACCGGGACAGGTGCGGCAGCGTGATGGAGACGAACGTCCGCCACCGGCCCGCACCGTCCACATTGGCCGCTTCGAGCACGTCCTTGGCCTGGCTCTGCAGGCCCGCGAGGATCAGCAGCATCATGAACGGCGTCCACTGCCACACGATCTGGGCCATCACCGACGCCAGCGGGAACTCCGAAAGCCAGTCGACGTCGGTGCCGAAGACGAAGTGCAGCAGCCCGTAGGTCGGGTCGAACACCGTCGTCTTCCACAGCAGCGCGCCGGCCGCCGGCAGGATCAGGAATGGCGTGATCAGCAGCGTCCGGACGACGCCGCGGCCGAGGAACTTGCGGTCGAGCAGGATGGCGAGGCCGAGGCCGAGCTGCAGCGCGACGAACACGCACACCACGGTCAGCAGCACCGTGTTGAGCAGCGCGACCAGGAACGTCGTGTCGCTGAAGACGTCGACGTAGTTCTGCAGGCCGACGAAGTGCCGCGAGCCGGGCCGGACCAGGTTCCAGGACTGGAACGAGTAGAACACGGTGAGCAGGAAGGGCAGCTGCGTCACCGCGATGACGAAGATGAGCGCGGGCAGCAGCGGGAGCCGCCGTTTGGCCGCGGTGCTCAGGCCGCGTTTCTCCGCGACCTGCGCCTTCGCCTGGGAGGTGGGGGTGGATACGGAGAGCGTGGACATCACTGCACCGCCTTGTACGAGTCGCCCACGGTTTGCGCGTAGTCCTGGGACTGCTTCAGCGCGTCTTCGACGGATTCGCGGCCGGCGATCGCGGCCGACAGCTGCTGGCTCACCCGGGTGCCCAGGTCCTGGAACTCGGGGATGCCGACGAACTGGATGCCGGGGTAGGGCACCGGGTTCGCCATCACCTTCTGCTGGTTGGCGTCCGCGATGCCGTCGAGCGTCGGCTTCGCGTAGGCCTTCGCCGCGTCGGCGTACTCGGGGATCGCGTAGGTCGACTGGCGGACGCCCGGCGGGACGCGGTTCCAGCCGTAGGTGTGGCCGACCTTCTGCACGTACGCCTTGTCGGTCATCCAGGCCATGAACTTCCAGGCCGCGTCCTTGTCCTTGGCCACCTTCGGGATACCGAGGGCCCAGGTGTAGAGCCAGCCGCTGGCCTGGGTCTTGACGACCGGGGCGGGCGCGTAGCCGGACTTGCCGACGATCTTGCTGCTGGAGGGGTCCTCGTTGGTGCCCGCCATGACCGTGGCGTCGTACCACATCGCCGCGTTGCCCTGCGTGTAGCGCGTGCCGCACTCGGAGAACCCGGCGCTGGAGGCGCCGACCTCGCCGTGCTCGCGGACCAGGTCGACGTAGAAGTTCGCGGCCTGCGTGAACTCCGGCGAGGTCAGCTTGGCGTTCCAGTCCTTGTCGAACCACTGGGCGCCGAAGGTGTTCGCGACGGTCGTGAACGGCGCGAGGCTCTCGCCCCAGCCGGGCTTGCCGCGCAGGCAGATGCCCGCGACGCCGTCGGCCTTGTCGTCGAGCTTCGCGGCGAAGTCCGCGATCTGGGGCCAAGTCGGCCTGGCCGGCATGGTGAGCCCGGCCTTGTCGAAGAGGTCCTTGCGGTAGGCCAGGAAGGACGACTCGCCGTAGAACGGCACCGCGTACATCTGGTTCTGGTACGACAACGACGTCTTGATGCTGGGGATGAAGTCGGCTTCGTCGTAGCCGGGGGTGGCCGCCATGTGCGGTTCGAGGTTCTCGAGCCAGCCGTTGGCCGCCCACTGCGGGGCCTCGTAGTTGCTGATCATGACGACGTCGAACTCGCCGCCCTCGGTGGCGGTCGACGCGGTGATCTTCGCGCGGGCCTGGTTTTCCGGCAGGGACACGAACTTCAGCCCGATGCCGGTGGCCTTTTCGAACTCGGGCGCGAGCGCGATCGCGTCCTTCATCTGCGGGTTGGACACGATGGCGATGACGAGCGTGCTGCTGCCGGTGCCGAGCGAACCGGCGCCCGCGCAGCCCGTGGCCAGCAGCGACGTCGCCGCGATTAGGGTGAGGAGCTTACGCACGGCCACCTCCGGGGAGGACTTGCACCTTCAGGCCCGCGCCGCTGCGCATCTTGGCCAGCGCCTCGGGGTACTGCTCCAGCGGCAGGGTGTCGGTGAGCAGCGCGCCGGTGTCGATGGCGCCGGTCGCGACGAGGTCGAGGGCAGCGCCGAAGCTGTGCAGCACGGCCATCGAGCCCACGATGGTGATTTCGTCGTTGTAGATGCGGAACGGCGAAAGCGCGACGCGGGCTTCGGCCGGGGCGACGCCGAAGACGAGCAGCCGTCCGCCGCGCCGGATCGCGTCGAAGGCGGCTTCGATGGCGGGCGCGGCGCCCGTGCAGTCGACGGCGACGTCGAACTTCTCGCCGTTGAGGTCACTTACGTCTTTCGCGGTGGCGACGGCACCGAGGCTCTTCGCGCGCGGCAGCCGGGCTTCGTTGCGGTCGACCACCGTGACCTGCGCGCCCGAGCGCTGCAGCAGCTGCTGCATGATCAGGCCCATGGTGCCGGCGCCGACGACGAGGAACCGTTCGCCGGCCTCGACGCCGACGCGGCGGACGCCGTGCACGGCACAGGAAACCGGCTCGACCAGGGCGCCCTGCTCCCAGGTCATCGCGTCGGGCATGCGGTAGCAGGTGGACGACGGGACGGCGACGTACTCGGCGAAGGCGCCGTTGACGGTGTCGCCGGTGGCGCCCCAGTTCGCGCACAGGTTGCCGTGGCCGGCGCGGCACGGGCCGCAGTAGCCGCAGAACAGGGACGGGTCGACGGCCACCCGGTCGCCGACCTTCCACTCGCCCGGCACGTCCGCGCCGAGCTCGACGATCTCCCCGGCGAACTCGTGCCCGGGGACGATGGGGTACGGGGTGGGCGGGAAGTGCCCGTCCGCGATGTGCAGGTCGGTGCCGCAGATGCCGCACGCTCCGACCTTGACGACGACCTGACGTTCCCCGGGTTTCGGATCGGGCACCTCGCCGACCCTGATCTCACCGGGCCGGTCGACGATGGCGGCACGCATGCCTTCCCCTTCCTCGCCGCTCATATGAGCAACATTGACCTATTGCGTCGAGAACATGTGAAGGCATTACAGGTCTGACGTCGGCGTTACGTCAACCTTTCGGCTGGATTTCGCGCTATTATGCTCAGATGAGCGCTTCTCGTAAGAGCGCTTCGCTCACTGAAGCGATGCTGCTCGCCACCGTCGCCCGGCGCTTCTACGTGCAGGGACGCTCCAAGCTGGAGATCGCTGGCGAGTTCGGCGTCAGCCGGTTCAAGGTGGCACGAATGCTCGACACGGCCATGGAGTCCGGCCTGGTCAGGGTGGAGTTCTCGCTGCCGGCCCCGGTGGACCTGGCGCTGTCGGACGAGGTGCGTTCGGCGTACGGTCTGGAGCGGGCCCTGGTGCTCGAACGCTCAACCGAGCGGGAGCCGAGGGAGGTCGTCCGGGCGAAGATCGGCTCGCTGGCGGCGCGGCTGCTGGAGGAGATCGCGGTCCCGTCGGACGTGATCGGGCTGTCGTGGGCGCGGTCGGTGAACGCGATGGCGGAGGCGGTCCGGTCCCTGCCCCGGTGTCCGATCGTCCAGCTGTGTGGGGTGCAGGCGGGGATGGACATGCGCGGCCGGTCGGTGGAGACGGTCAGCCGCGTGACGTCGGTGTCGGGCGGCGACGCGTACCCGATCTTCGGTCCGCTGGTCCTGCCGGACCGCCGCACGACCGAGACCCTGCGGCGGCAGCCGGGCATCGCGGAGACCTTCGGCCAGTTCCGGTCACTGACCAAGGCGGTGGTGAGCATCGGGGCGTGGCAACCGGGCGAGTCGACGGTGTACGACGCGCTGGACGAAGCCGAGCGAGCGGCAATCGCGGCCCGAGGGGCGACGGCGGAGGTCGCCGCGCGCCTCTTCGACGCCTCGGGAAACGCGCTTTCGACCGGCTTGGCCCACCACGTCCTGGCGATCAGCCACGAGGAGCTGATGGCGGTCCCGGAGGTGATCGCTTTGGGTTACGGCAGGCCGAAAGCCGCGGCGGTGGACGCGGTGTTGCGGTCCGGCATGGTCTCGACGCTGATCACCGACGCGGCTGCCGCGGTCCCGCTGCTCGCCTTGGCGGCGAAGAACCCGCCGCGCTGACCTAGCGGCCTTTCCGGATCAGGCCGGTGGCCCGCTCGCCCTCGGCGAGGCTGAGCGGTCCCGAGCCGTCCGGGTCCGTGACGCCGAGCGCCACCGCGAGGTCACGCGCGTGGAGGTCGACGGCGGCTTCGGCGAGCGAGGTCAGGTCGGTGATCGCGGACCGGCCGCGCAGCCAGCCGGTCAGCCCGGCGGCGACGGCGACGAGCAGCGCGGGCCACCAGAACACCCCGAGCACGAGGTACGGCACGGCCCACGTGCCGGTCGCGACCGCGGCCGCGAACGCGGCGTGCGCGTTGCCCAGTTCGGTGCGCACGGTGTCGGGCAGCACCAGCCACAGCCGCGGCCAGCCGAAGGCCAGGTCGAGCCCGTAGCGGTTCAGCGCCACCGCTTCGACCGCGTGGACCCGGTCGCCCATCCAGGTCGGCCGCCCCGGCTCGGCCAGCGCCAGCCGGTTGACGCGGTGGGCGGCCGCGTCGATCCGGTCCTGGTCGCCGGAATCCCGTTCCAGCACCCGGCGGCGTTCGACCAGCTCGGACCAGCGCGCCCGGCGGCGGCGGGTCAGCGGCGCCGCCAGCGGCCGCGGCCACTGCCCCAGCCAGATCCGCCGGGTCACCCCGGCGAGCGCCTGCACGGCGACTCCCACCCCCGTGGCGGCCAGCAGGAACGCGACCACGAGCAGGATCTGCGCCCCGGCCGGCAGGTTCTTGACCGCGGTGGCCGCGGTGCCGGAGCGCCGGACCAGCGAGTCGGGGTTCAGGGCGTGTGCCTGCCCGAGCGTGGCGGCCGGCCAGACCGCGGCGGCGAAGAACGCACCGGGCAGCGCGAGCAGGCTGAGCCAGCGCTGGGCCAGCACCTTGGCCAGCTCCTGGAAGAATCCGCCCACCGGGCTACATCCGTTCCATGGGCAAGCCCGTGACGCGGCAGCGGGGCAGCGCGCCCGCGGGCGGCGGCACGTCGATCCGGTCGCAGGCGCCGTCGGGACAGCCGAACCGCTCCGCCGTGGCGCGCCCGGGCCCGGCGCCCGGCAGCCCGGCGCCGAGCGCGCGCAACGTGGTGTCGTTGTCGGTCCCCAGCAACCCGCTGATCAGGTCGAGCACCGGACGCCGGGCCTTCGCCTCGGCCGCGATCCGGTCCAGCAGCTGTACTCGATCGGGTGAATGTCGCCGTGCCTCCTCGCGAAGCGCGTCCCACTCCCGGCACAGACTGGTCAAAGCCGCCCGCTCCCTGTCCACGAGCCAGATACTGTCACAACGTGGTCACCGGCTCCGGTTACGCGCGTTCGCTGTCCGACAACGCCATCGCGTGGTGGACGCAGGCGCAGCAGACCGGGCGGCTCGCGGACGTGGACCAGGCCATCGGGCTCGGCCGCCAGGCGATCGCCGCGAGCGGCCCCGGCGAGCCCGACTACCTGACCTACGTCGCCAACGTCGGCACGTACCACCTGACCAGGTTCGGGCTGAGCGGCGAAGGCGCGGACCTGGACCAGGCGATCGCCCACCTCGGTCCCGGCGCCGGCGTACCGGGGCCGAACCAGGTGCTGTTCCGGACCAACCTGGGCGCGGCGTCGCTGCTGCGGTTCCAGCTCACCGGTCAGGTGGCGGATCTGGACCAGGCCGTCGCGCAGCTTGCCTCCGTCGCCGACGTGCCCGGGCCGAACCAGGTGACCGCGCGGACCAACCTCGGCGCCGCGCTGCACCACCGGTTCGAGCTGCACGGCCGGATGGCGGACCTCGACGCGGCCATCGGGCAGCTCGGCCTGGCGATGGCGGCCGCACCCGGATACGGGCCGGCGGCCGGCAACCACGGCACCGCGTGCTGGTCCCGGTTCGAGCGCACCGGCGACCCGGCCGACCTGGAGGGAGCCATCGGTTCGCTGCGGAAAGCCGTCACCGTCGGGCCGGGCGACCCGCACCTCGCAACGTTCCTCAGCCATCTGGGCTTGGCCCTGCAGGCACGCTTCGAGCGCACGGGCGTACTCGCCGACCTGGAGGAGGCGATCACGCACCACGATCGCGCGGTGGTCGCCGGCGAGACCCAGCCGCACGGGGCTCCGGCGCGGTTGTCGAACCTCGCCTGGGCGTACCTGGCCCGCTTCGAACGCCTAGGCCGACCGGCGGACCTGGACCGGGCCATCGACGCGGGGCGCCGGGCCGTGGCCGCCGTCGGCGACGGACCGCTGACCGCGCCGATGATCAACAACCTCGCGATCAGTCTCCAGACCCGGTTCGAGCGCACCGGCGAGCTCGCCGACCTCGACCTGGCCGTGGAACTCAAGGAGCGGGCGGTCGCCGCGACCCCGGACGGCAGCCCCGGCAAACCGGTCTGGCTCATGAACCTCGCGAGCGCCTACACCATGCGGCTCGAACGGACCGGTCATCCCGAAGACGGGGACCGGGCGGTCGAAGCCGGGCGGCGAGCGGTGTCGGCCATGCCGGCGAACCACCAGCGCCGGGGGATGGCCCTGTCGAACCTCGGGGCGGCACTGCAGGAACGGTACGACCGGACCGGGGACCTCGCCGACCTCGAGGAAGCGGTCGCCGCCAAGGAGCAGGCGGTGTCGGTCACGCCCGAGGGGCATCCGGACCGCCCGCTGTTCCTTTCCAACCTCACGCTGGCCTACCAAGAACGGCACGTGCGCACCGGAAGTGCCGCCGACCTCGACCGCGCCATAGAGGCCGGCCGCGCGGCACTCGAGGCCGTCCCCGGCGACCACGCCGACTATGCGCTCTACTTGAACAACGTCGCGAGCGCCTACCAGTCGCGCCACACCCGGTTCGGCAGCCAGGCCGATCTGGACCTCGCCATCGAATACCGGGAGCGGGCACTGGCCGCCACCCCCGACGACCACTACCGACGAGCGTTGTACCTGTCCAACCTCGGGAGTGCCCGGTTGTCCCGGGCGTCGAGGACGAAGTCACCGTCCGACTTGGACGCTGCGATCGACGCGGGCCGCAAGGCCGTCGCGGCCACCCCGGCCGATGCCCCGGACCGGTGGCAGCGCCTGATCAACCTCGCGGCGATGTACCTGGAGCGCTTCGACCGCACCGGTGACGGCGCCGACGCGGACCTCGCCGTGCACAACGCGCGGCAGGTGGTCGACAGCGCGCCCGCCGGGCATCCCGTCCACACGAGCGGCCTGTTCCGGTTCGGCGCCGCCTACCTCGCGCGGTTCCGCTTCACCGGCGCGCTGCCCGATGTGGAACTGGCGATCGAGACGGCGCTGCGGGCGGTCGCGGAGACTCCCGAGGACTACCCCTTCCGCGCGTCCCGGCTCTACATCGTCGTGGCCGGGTACCTGCGCCGGTTCGAGGCGGGCGGCGGCGCGCCGGACCGGGCGCGGGTCGACGAGCTGGTCGCGCAGGTGGACGGGGTGCGGGAGTCCCTGCCCGGCGACCGCGTGATGCTGGGCTGGGCCGCGGGCCGGCTGCTGGAAGCGCTGGGAGACCACGAAACCGCCCGCCGACTGCTGGACACCGCGGTCCGGCTGCTGCCCGCGGTCGCGTCCCGCGTGACGCCGTTCGCCGACCAGGAAGACCGGCTCGGCGGGCGCATCGGGCTCGTCGGCGAGGCGATCGCCGCGCACTGCGCGCTCGGCGACGCGGCCGGTGCGCTGGAAGTGGCCGAGCACAGCCGGGGCATCCTGCTGGCCGCCCAGCTGGACAGCCGGACCGAACTCGACGCCGTGCCGCCGGCCCTGGCGGACCGCTTCCGCCACGTGCGGGACCGCCTCAACGCCGCCGACCTCGGCACCGACGTCGTCGACCGCCGACGGCGGCTCTGGGCGGAGTACGACGCACTGGTCGGCGAAATCCGCCGGCTGCCCGGCCTGGCCGGGTTCCTCGTGCCGCCGAGGTGGCAGGACCTGCGGCCGGCGGACGGGGTCGTGGTGCTCCTCAACGCGGGACGGCGGGGCGGGAACGCCGTCGTCGTCCCGGCCGGCGCGGAGCCCGTGCCGGTGGCGCTGCCGGAGCTGACGGCCGCGGAAGTCGAGGCACGGGCGGACGAGCTGGCCGGCGCGATCGCCGACCCCGGCGCCTTCGCGGGGGAACTGCGCCGCCAGCGGGTCGTGGCGGAACTGCTGGCGTGGCTGTGGGAGGCGGCCGTCGGCCCGGTGCTGGAGGTCGTCGCGGCGCCGCGGGTGTGGTGGCTGCCGACGGGCGGGCTCGGGATGCTGCCGCTGCACGCCGCCGCCCCGGCGGACGGCCCGGGTGCGCTCGACCGGGTGATCTCGTCGTACACGCCGACGTTGCGCGCGCTCGGCCACGCGCGCGGGCGCGCCGCGGCGGCGGCCCGGCACCACCTGACGGTGGCGATGGAGCACACCCCGGGCCTGCCGGACCTGCCCGCGACCGTCGCCGAGGCCCGGTCCGGGCACGCGGGCACGCTGCTCACCGACGAACAGGCCACTGTGGACCGGGTGCTGGCCGCGCTGCCGCAGGCGAGCTGGGCCCACTTCGCCTGCCACGCGGGCACGAACCCGCGCACGCCGTCCGAAGGCGCCCTGCACCTGCACAACGGCACGCTGCCGATCGCGCGGATCAGCAGGCTCGCCCTGCCCACGGCGGAACTGGCGTACCTCTCGGCGTGCTCGACCGGGCAGATCGGCTGGCGGCACGCCGAGGAGTCGATCCACCTCGCGTCGGCGTTCCAGCTGGCCGGGTTCCGGCACGTGATCGCGAGCCTGTGGCCGTTGGAAGACCGCACCGCCGCCGTCGCCGCCGAACGGTTCTACGCGCTGATGCCGGCCACCCCTTCGGCCGGCCAGGCCGCTGTCGTCCTGCACCAGGTGGTGCGGGAGCTCCGCGAAGCGCAACCCGACCGGCCCCACGTATGGGCCCCGCTCATCCACGGCGGCCCGTGACCGCTGGGGTATGGGACACGGGACCGCGTACCCCACCGGGTGTACGCCCGGCCCGCCCGGGTCCGGGGCGAAACCCGGGTCGCGCCCGATGTGCCCGCGCCCGCGCTTCGCGAGCCTGGAGGCCGTGAAGACTTCTCCTCGCTGGCGCCAGGCCGTCGTCTGGCTGCACGCCGTGTCCTCGGTGGGCTGGATGAGCCAGGCCCTCGCCCTGGTCGTGCTCATGTCGTCGGGTGCGCCCGCGGCGGCCGACCGGCTCGACTCCGCCCTGCTCGCACCCATGGCCAACGTCTCGGCGTTCACCGGCCTCCTGCTCGCCGGGGCGACGGCGTGGGGCTACTTCCGGCACTGGTGGGTGCTCACCAAGTTCGCCCTCACGCTGATCCAGCTCTACGCGGGGATCTTCCTGCTCTCCCCCGCCCTCCGGAAGTCCGCGGACACCGGCGCCGTCGCCTGGCCGCAGATCGCCGGGGCGTCGCTGATGGCGAGCGCGCTCGCGTTCCAGGCCTGGCTGTCGGTCGCGAAACCGGGCCGCAGGACGCCGTGGTCCCCCACCGCCAAGCCGCCGACCGCGCCGGCCTGGGTGTTCGTGGCCGGCCTCGGCGCGCCGGCGTTCGACGTCACCGCCGGGCTGCTGCTCGGCTACCCGCTGCCCGCGGTGGAGCTGCTCACGCTGATCGTGCTGCTCGGCTTTGAGCGGCGACGACGTCGTCGCCGTGCTAGGCGGCCCAGCGCCCGAAACCCTCGATCGGCTCCAGCAGCGTCTCACCCAACGGCGTAAGCGCGTACGCACCTTCGCGCCGCTCGACCAGGCCGTCGGACTCCAGGCGCCGCAGGGCTTCCGTGAGCACCTTCGCGCTGATGCCGCCGATGGTCCGCCGCAGGTCGACGTGCCGTCGCGGACCGTGGCGCAACGCCCACAGCACCACCGGGTTCCAGGTGTTGGCGACCAGGTCGAAGGCGAGCCGCGTACGGCAGTTCCTGCCATCGTGCTCGCACCAGCCAATCACCAGGAAACGTGTGCGGAGCAGGCTCTTCGGGACGGGCGGGATGGCGGACACGCTCGGCACAAAGTGGGGTCGGGCCGGTCACGACTTGATAGTGAGCGGCCGCTCGGACCCGAGCGCCTTGGCTGGGCGGCTCGACGCGACCGGAACCGGGCGCGAGAGAGCCACCTTGTTCGAAGCCCTGACCCTGGCCGCCCCGCGGCCGCGATCAGCGCGGGTGCTCACCGATGCGGTGCTGGCGGACAGGACCGCCGAACCCGGCCTGACGGGAACCCCGGTGCAATCGCGGATCACCAAGGCGACCGACGACATGCGGCTGTGCAACTCGGCCCACGTCGACGCCCAGCGGACCACCCCGCCGGTTTTCGCCATCGGTCTCGCTGTGCGGCGACGCCTGCGCAGCGCTCGACGCCGTCAGCACGCGGGCCCGCGACACCTGCGCTCACCCGGCCCCGCCGGCGTTCGTCATCGGGCTGTGGTTCGCCGGCGAAGACGCCCAGGCGATCCTGACCCCGGTGAGCTGAGGCTCAGAGGCCGTATTCGATGGCGGTCGCGTCGGGGCTCGCCAGCAGGGCGTACTCCACCATCGATGCGGCCGACGCGGCCGGAGCCAGCGCCACGACCACCGCCGCAGCGAAGAAGATCCCGGCCAGCAGGCGCTTGACGTTCCCCATGGTCCCTCCCAGGTCGCGAAGCTCCACGCTAACGCGGAACCCCGCCGCCGGACTGGGCCGTTGGGCGCAACCGGTGCTAGTGCGGGCCCACCTCGGTCACCCGGACGACCGCCATCCCGGCCTCGTCCGACGCGGCCAGGTCGACCTCGGCGCTGATGCCCCAGTCGTGGTCGCCCGCCGGGTCGTCGAAGATCTGGCGGACCTTCCAGACGTCCGGCTGCTGGTCGATCAGCAGCAGCTTCGGGCCGCGCGCGTCCGGGCCGGTGCCGAGCGAGTCGTACTCCTCGAAGTAGTCCTCGATCGCTTCCTGCCACGCGTCCGCGTCCCAGCCCGAAGCCGCGTCGAGCTCGCCGAGCGGGAACCACGCGCGCCGCGCGAACAGCTCGACCCGGCGGAACAGCTCGTTGCGGACCAGGACGCGGAACGCGCGCTCGTTGCGGGTGACGGCCGGCGGTTCGGACGGCGGCCGCGTCGAGACCGGGCCCTCCTCGGCCGGGTGGCGCAGCGCCTCCCACTCGTCGAGCAGGCTGGAGTCGACCTGGCGGACGAGCTCGCCGAGCCATTCGATCAGGTCCTGCAGCGGCTCGGTCTTGGCCTCGTCCGGGACCGTGTGGCGCAGCGCGTCGTAGACGTCGGCGAGGTAGCGCAGCACCAGGCCCTCGGACCGGGCCAGCTGGTAGAAGCCGATGTACTCGACGAAGTTCATCGCGCGCTCGTACATGTCCCGCACGACCGACTTCGGCGACAGCTCGTAGTCCGCGACCCACGGGTGGCCCTGCCGGTAGCTGCGGTAGGCGTTGTTCAGCAGCTCTTCGAGGGGCTTCGGGTAGGTGACGTTCTCGAGCAGCTCCATCCGCTCGTCGTACTCGATGCCCTCGGCCTTCATCGCGTTCACGGCCTCGCCGCGCGCCTTGAACTGCTGCTGCGACAGCACCGGCCGCGGGTCATCGACTGTGGATTCCACAATGGACACGACGTCGAGCGGGTACGACGGCGACTCCAGGTCGAGCAGTTCGATCGCGGCCAGCGCGAACGGCGAAAGCGGCTGATTGAGTGCGAAGTCGAACTGCAGGTCGACGGTGAGCCGGATGATCCGGCCCTGTTCGTCCGGTTCGGACAGTCGTTCGACGACGCCGGCGGCGAGCAGCGCGCGGTAGATGGCGATCGCGCGCAGGATCAGCTTGCGCTGCGACGCCCGGTCTTCGTGGTTGTCCTCGAGCAGGTGCCGCATCGACTCGAACGCGTTGCCCGGCCGCGAGATCACGTTCAGCAGCATCGAGTGCGTGACCTTGAAGCTGGACGTCAGCGGCTCCGGGTCGGCCGCGATGAGCCGGTCGAAGGTGCTCTCGGTCCAGTTGACGAACCCCTCCGGCGCCTTCTTCCGGACGATCTTCTTTTTCTTCTTCGGGTCGTCGCCGGCCTTCTCGAGGGCCTTGGCGTTCTCGACGACGTGGTCGGGCGCCTGGACGACGACGTAGCCGTCGGTGTCGTAGCCCGCGCGCCCGGCCCGGCCGGCGATCTGGTGGAACTCGCGCGCCTTGAGGTGGCGCTGGCGGACGCCGTCGTACTTCGTCAGCGCGGAGAAGACGACGGTCCGGATCGGGACGTTGATGCCGACGCCGAGGGTGTCGGTCCCGCAGATCACCTTGAGCAGCCCGGACTGGGCCAGGGTCTCGACCAGCCGGCGGTACTTCGGCAGCATGCCGGCGTGGTGGACGCCGATGCCGTGGCGGACCAGCCGCGAGAGCGTCTTGCCGAAGCCGGCGGAGAACCGGAAGTCGCCGATCAGCTCGGCGATGGCCTCCTTCTCGGCCTTCGACGTCACGTTGATGCTCATCAGCGTCTGCGCCCGCTCGATGGCCGCGGCCTGCGAGAAGTGCACGACGTAGACCGGCGCCTGGCCGCCGTTGAGCAGCTCGGACATGGTCTCGTGCAGGGGCGTCAGCGCGTACCGGAAGGTCAGCGGGACCGGGCGCTGCGCCGACGTGACGACGGCGGTGGGCCGTCCGGTGCGGCGGGTGAGGTCCTTTTCGAAGAAGGAGACGTCGCCGAGGGTCGCCGACATCAGGACGAACTGGGCCTTCGGGAGCTCCAGCAGCGGCACCTGCCAGGCCCAGCCGCGGTCGGGCTCGGAGTAGAAGTGGAACTCGTCGGCGACGACCTGCCCGACCGGGGCGTCGGCACCGAACCGCAACGCGATGTTCGCCAGGATTTCGGCCGTGCAGCAGATGATCGGGGCATCCGGGTTGACGCTGGAGTCACCGGTCATCATGCCGACGTTGTCGGCGCCGAAGATGTCGATGAGCTGGAAGAACTTCTCCGAGACGAGGGCTTTGATGGGCGCGGTGTAGTAGCTGCGGCGGCCCTGGGCGAGCGCGGTGAAGTGCGCGCCGACGGCGACGAGGCTCTTCCCGGAGCCGGTCGGCGTCGAGAGGATGACGTTCGCTCCGGAGACGACCTCCATCACCGCCTCCTCCTGCGCCGGGTACAGCTCGATACCCCGTTCGGCCGTCCAGGTCGTGAAGGCTTCGAAGAGGGCGTCGGGGTCGGGATCCGCAGGCAGGAGGTCGGTGAGAGTCATCAGACGTCCATCGTGCCATCCGCTCGTCGCAAAGTCGGCAGGGGCGATCGCATCGCGCGTGGTTAACCCGTAGGCTTCGCGTTACCGCGCACCGACCGGGGGATACATTCGGTCTCGCGCGCACACGGGCGGTACTCCGGAGGGCTAAGGAATGGCACAGGACATCATCCCGATCGAACTCGGCCTGCCGCAGGGCGACGTCGTCACCCTGTGGGCGCCGCGCTGGCGGGAAGACGGCGAGGAGTGGGAAGCGTTCCTCGGCGACGAGGACGACCTGTACGCCTTCGCCGACGCCGCCCACCTGGCCGCGTTCGTGCGCACGTCCGAGCGGCACGACCTGCTGGACCACCCGGCGTGGGACGCGGTGCCGTCGCTGAACGTGCCGGAGCTGATCCCGGACGAGGACCACACGTACGACCTCGTCGGCGTGCCGGAGCTGGTCGCCGAAGAGCCGGACGTCTGGCACATCGCCGAGCTGGCGGAGATCGTCGGCATCGTGCGCTCGCTCGCCGACGTCTGCGACCTCGAAGAGGTCCACGAGATCCTCGACTCGACCGAGGGCTTCTCGCTGCTCGACCAGGGCACGCTGCCGTTCACCGGGAGCGTCGGCGTCCAGGTGTGGAACGACCTGTCCGAGACGGTGTCGCAGAAGTGGGACACCGTGCTCGACGCGATCGACGGCCTGGTGACCCAGCCGGAGGTCGACGAGAAGGTCCTGGAGCAGACGGCCGAGGAGCTGGCCGCGTTCCACGAGGAGTCCGCCGAAGCCGAGGCCGGCGCCGAGGGCGAAGAGGACCTCGAAGCGCTGTCCTCGGATGAGGACGAGGACTCGATCGAGGAAGAGGGCCCGGTCGGCTTCTGGGCCGAGGTCGGCATCGACCCGATCAAGATCATCACGTCCGGCGCGGAGTACTACACGCTGCGCTGCTACCTCGACGACGCCCCGGTGTTCCTGGGCAGCGACGGCGAGATCGACGTGTTCACCTCGCCGTCCGCGCTCGCCCGCGCCCTCGCCGACGGCAAGGAGCTGGCCGACACGGACCTCGCGGACGTGTCCACGTGGGACGAGGTACTGGCCAAGGCGACGGCCGGCGAGCTCGAGATCGAGGTCGACCCGGAGAACACGTACGTCCTGACGGGCCTGGACGCGGACATCGCGGAGGGCCCGGAGTCGATCGACCCGACGCAGCTGGAGCTGGCGGTCGAGCTGATCACGGACGCGGCGGAGTGGGCCGGGGACGACTCGGCGGAGACGGCGTTGGCGGGCAACGAAAGCCTGGGCTGGCTGGTGTCGTTCGTCCTCCGCCCGGACCCGACCCGCCTGGAGCCGTCGGCGCCGTTCGACGCGGAGCAGAGCGCGTGGCGCAAGCTGGTCGAAACTTTCGAGAACCGGCTTACGGTGGCTTGAGTTTCGCGTTGAAGGCCGCCTCCCGCGGGTTGGGGAGGCGGCCTTCGCCGTGTCGACCCTCCAATCACGCGTGTCGACCCCTCAATCACGCGTGTCGACCCTCCAGGCACGCGAGTCGTCCACCTGGGTACGCAAGTCGTCCGTCCAGGTACGTGAACCGACCGTCCAGGTACGCCGGCCGACCCTTCGGGTACGCAAACCGACTGTCCAGGTACGCCGGCTGTCCCTTCGGGTACGCGAACCGACCGTCCGGGTAGGCGGATCGGCCGGTCCACAGGCGAGGCGAGATGTGGACTACTCGGCCGAGCGCGCCCCTCGCCGCCGGTTTTCGTCATGGGCGGCCGATACGCTGGAGACGGGGGGCGCCCCCGCGGGGCTGAGCGGAATTTCGGCGCTGAGCGCGAGGGCAAGCTGCGGAACCCATCTCGTCGATCGGCTTGCCTGGGCGCGCGGTGCGCCGCCCGCCCATCGGCCGGCAGACCGGGCGGGCGGCTTGGCGGCGTGGCTCGTGCACCCGAACGAGCGGTTCCCGCATCCAGATGGTCGACCAGCGCGCCCAGGCGGTCGGCCCGCGTCCCCAGACGGTCGCCCCGCGTCCCCAGACGGTCGGCCCACGTACCCAGACCGTCGGCCGTGCATCTGAAACATCGGCCGGCGTGCTCAGCCGGGCATCTCCCGTGATCGCGCGGGCATCTCGCGTGATCGGAGGGGCATCACGTGTGATCCCGGAGTCGACACGGGTGATTGGAGGGTCGACACGGCATCACGGGGACGGGGGTTCGGCGCGGACCGGGACCACCGCCACGGCCAGCGCCGGGAAGATCGCCGCCACGCAGAACGCGAGTGCGTACCTGCTGTCGCCGATCAGCAGGCCCAGCAAAGGCGGGGTCAGGGAGGCCGCGATGTTCTGGGCCGTGTTCTGCGTTCCCATCGCGCGCCCCGACCACGCCAGGCCCGCCAGCTCGGCCGAGGCCGTGAAGCCCAGGCCGTTGTCCGCCACCGTGATGATCCCGCCCAGCGCCAACGCCAGCAGCACCAGCCACGGCCAGGAAGCGTCGCCGAGCGCGACCAGCAGCATGACCAAGCAGCTCAACACCGCCAACACCCGCATCGGGCGCAGCCGGCTGCCCACCCGGTCCGACCACCAGCCCGACCCCAGGCGTCCCAGTGCCCCCAGCACCTGGACCACCGCCAGGTACCAGCCCGCCGCCAGCGGGCTCCAATGCTGCACCGCCACCAGGTACACCGGCGCGAACGCCGACACCGCGAACTGCGGCACCACCAGCAGCGCACTCGCCCCGTGCACCCGCCACAGCGCCGCGTGCCGGTACGGCGAAGGCGGCCGCTCCCCCGCCACCGCGCGAGGCGGCCGCGGCGGGTCCGTCACCAGCCACGCCACCAGGAGCGCGACCACGATCGCCAGCCCGGCCGGCAGCAGCAGCGCCGCCCGGAAGCCGTGGTGCGCGGCCAGCGGCGGCAGCCCCAGCGCCGCCACGCCCACGCCGAGCGGCTGGGCCGTCTGGCGGATCCCCATCGCCACGCCCCGCTCGGACTTCGCGAACCAGCCCATCACGACGCGCCCGCTCGCCGCGTTCACCGAAGCCGTACAGGCGCCGGCCGCCAAGAACACCCCAAAGAGGAGCCCGACCGGGTGATTTCCTACCCCGGCGTACACCAGGAGTAACCCCGAGATGCCCAGGCCAAGGGCCATGATGAGGCGCTCCCCGTAACGGTCCGCAGCCGCGCCCCACACGATCAGGGTGAACAACAGCCCGATGCTCGGCGCCGCCACGACCGTGCCGACCTCGGCCAGCGTGAGCCCTTCGGCAGCACGCATCGCCGGGACCAGGAACGGAAGGCCGTACAGGAACGAGCAGCTCGCCGTCTGCGCGGCGAGGCCGAGGGCCAGGACGAGCCATCGCCGCCGACTGGTCGATACCGCCACGACCTGCGCCATCATCGTCACCGTCTCAAATAATGAGATACATTTCCTACATGGTGAACGATAGTTGGCATGGCTAAGGACCGCAAGCGAGTTGCGGTCCGAAGCGGGGAGGGTCAGGCGAGCGCGGCGTACCCGGGCTTGATGACGTCGTCGATCAGCGCGAGCCGGGCGTCGAAATCGATGAACGCGGATTTCATCGCGTTGATCGTGAACCAGCGGAAGTCGTCGATACCATAGCCGAACGTCTCGTGCAGCGCGGCGAATTCGCTGGTCATCGTGCATCCGCTCATCAGCCGGTTGTCCGTGTTCACGGTCACCCGGAAGCGCAGCTTGGCGAGCAGGCCGATCGGGTGCTCGGCGATCGAGCGGACCGTGCCTGTTTGGACGTTCGACGTCGGGCAGATCTCCAGGGGGATGCGGCGGTCGCGGACGTACGCGGCCAACCGTCCAAGGTGGACCGTGCCGTCCGCGTCGGTCTTGATGTCCTCGGCGATCCGCACGCCGTGCCCGAGCCGCTCGGCACCGCAGTGCTGAATCGCCTCCCAAATGGACGGCAAACCGAATGCCTCGCCAGCGTGAATGGTGAAATGCGCATTGTTCTGACGCAGGTATTCGAACGCGTCGAGATTGCGGGTCGGCGGGAATCCGTCCTCCGGGCCGGCGATGTCGAACCCGGCGACGCCGGCGTCGCGGTAGCGGACGGCCAGGTTCGCGATCTCGAGCGCCCTGGCGTGCTGGCGCATCGCGCAGAGCAACGTCCCGACGCGGATCGTGCCGCCGTTCGCGGCCACCCGGCGTGCGCCCTCCGTGAACCCCGCCTGCACGGCCTCGACCACCGCATCGAGTGACAGACCGCGTTCGACGAACAACTCCGGTGCGTAGCGCACCTCGGCGTAGACGACGCCGTCGGCGGCCAGGTCCTCCACCGCCTCCGCGGCGACCCTGACCAGCGCTTCCTCCGTTTGCATCACTCCGCACGTGTGCGCGAAGGTCTCGAGGTAGGAGACGAGTGAGCCGGAGTCGGCCGCTCGGCGGAACCAGTTGCCCAGGTCGGCCGGGTCCGTGGTGGGCAGACCGGCATAGCCGGTCGCGTCGGCGAGCTCGGCGACGGTGGCCGGGCGGAGCCCGCCGTCGAGGTGGTCGTGCAGCAGCACCTTGGGTGCGCGGCGGAGTGTCTCGGTGGGCAGAACAGGGCTTTCGTCAGGCATCCCCCAACGGTAACCTCGTTGTCATTCCCCTACATGGCCGTAACTCTCAGGCTCGGGCTAACCCTCAGCGTTGAGGATCATGTCCCGAATCGGCCATCCGGGGGCTGCCTCCGCAATAGCCTCTTCACGGGGGCCATACAGACAGCAATTTTTCCAATCGATAAGCTTCGTGGCACGTCCCTCCATTTCCCCGCCGACGAAGGACACACAGCAGTGACCACTGACAACCACATTGCCGCCCCGTCCTTCGACCGGATGCGCAACATGCTGGTGCGCGCGGCCGAAGTGCGTGAGAGCGAGCAGCAGCAGATCTTCGACGCGCTCGACGACATCTACGCCCGCCTCGCGCCGGTCGACTCGCTGGGCGCCGTCCGCAAGCGGCTGTCCGAGATGCCCGACCGCACCGAGGTCAGCGTCCTCGCCGAGCGCCTCGACGAGACGATGTCCCGCCTCGAGGCCCAGGACGCGGCGATCGCCGCCCTGACCCGCGCGGTCGAGAGCATCGTCGACAAGCTCGCCAAGCCCTTCGCGCAGCTCGACGGCCGCCTCGACGGCGTCGCCGCGCGCTTCGAGGGCGTCGCCGGCCGGATGGACGGGCTCGAGGACAAGCTCCAGAACATCCACCGGCGGCTCGACGAGCTGGGCGGCCACCTCGACAAGCAGGACGCGAAGCTCGACTCGATCCCGCAGTCGGTGCACGGCCCGGTCCGCGAGCGGATCGAGCAGACCGAGGCGACGCTGCGCGAGCGCATCGACTCCACCGACCACGAGCTGCGCGGCAAGGTCGACGAGCTCAGCCGCGTCACGCAGGAGCGCGTCGGCGAGCTGGGCCGCACCACGCACGAGCGGATCGACGCCAACACCGAGGCGCTCAAGGTGGCGCTGACCGAGACCGGCGAGATGATCGACGCGTCCGACCGGCTGGAGAACCTGGGCAACCGGCTCGAAACGGTCACCACCCGCCTCGACGACCTGGCCTCCCGCCTCGACAAGGTGGAGGACGGCTTCCTCTCCGGCATCGGCGACCTCGACGGCGCGCTCAAGGCCGGGCTGTCGAAGGTCGAAGGCACGCTGTCCAAGCAGCCGGACACCGACTCGGTGGACTCGCTGGTCCGCAAGAGCAACGACGAGAGCGTCCGCCGCATCGGCGGCCAGCTCGACGAGGCGATGGCGACGTTCGCGGAGCTGATGCTCGGCGGCGGCCCGGCGGTCCAGCAGATCGCCCCGCCCCCGCCGGCCCCGCGCCAGCCGCGCCGCAGCTCCCGCAACGGCCGCGCGCCCAAGCCGGCCGACGGCAAGGCCAAGGCCGAAGGTGCGGAAGAAGCAGCGGAGTAAGGCTCACGCATGAAGAAGGCCCCGCCGGGATCCCGGCGGGGCCTTTCTCATGCTTCAGATGTCACTCGGACGGGTGATCATCTTCGCGACAAGCATCACACCTCGGCGCGGATGGTGTCCACGACGATCGGGCCCGGCTCGGGTGCCGAGTCCGCGATCGAGAACCCGCCTTCGAGGGCGGCCAGGGCCGCGGGGACCGCGTCCGGTGTGTCCGTGTGCAGCTCCAGGAGCGGGTCACCGGCCGAGACCCGGTCGCCCGGCTTCGCCAGGCACAGGATGCCCGCCGCCGCTTGGACCGGGTCCTCCTTGCGGGCCCGGCCCGCGCCCAGCCGCCACGCCGCGACACCCACCGCGTACGCGTCCAGCGAAGCCAGCACCCCCGACGCAGGCGCCGACACGACGTGTACGTGGGCAGGCGTGGGCAGCGCCGCCGAAGGGTCGCCGCCCTGGGCGGAGATCATCCGGCACCAGACCTCGTACGCCTTGCCGGAAGCCAGCACCGGCTCCGGGTCCACGTCGAGACCGGCGAGGGCCAGCATCTCCCGCGCCAAGGCGAGAGTCAGCGCCACCACGTCCGCCGGCCCGCTGCCCTGGAGCACGTCGACCGACTCCGCGACCTCCACCGCGTTGCCGACCGCCCGCCCCAGCGGGACGTTCATGTCGGTGAGCAACGCCGTCGTCGGGACGCCGTGGTCCGCGCCGATCGAGGTCAACGCGGAAGCCAGCGAACGCGCCTGGTCGAGCGTCTTCATGAACGCACCCGACCCGAACTTCACGTCCAGCACCAAACCGGACGCGCCCTCCGCGATCTTCTTGCTCATGATCGAGCTCGCGATCAGCGGGATCGACTCCACCGTCGAGGTGACGTCCCGCAGCGCGTACAGCTTCTTGTCCGCCGGCGCCAGCCCGTCCGTCGCCGCGCAGACCACCGCGCCGACGTCTTCCAGCTGCCTGGCAATCTCCGAAGTGGACAGTGCGGCCCGCCAGCCGGGGATCGACTCCAGCTTGTCGAGCGTCCCACCCGTGTGGCCGAGCCCGCGCCCGGACAGCTGCGGCACCGCCGCCCCGCACGCCGCCACCAGGGGCGCCAGCGGCAGCGTGATCTTGTCGCCGACCCCGCCCGTCGAGTGCTTGTCGACCGTGGGCCGGGAAACGGACAGCGAAAGCCGTTCCCCCGACGCGATCATCGCGTGCGTCCACCGCGAGATCTCCGCCGAAGTCATCCCGTTCAGGAAGATCGCCATGGCCAGCGCCGACATCTGCTCTTCGGCCACGACCCCGCGCGTGTACGCGTCGACGACCCAGTCGATCTGCTCGTCGGAGAGCGACCCGCCGTCCCGCTTCGCCCGGATGACGTCGACCGCCGCGAACGCGCTCACGGCAGGTCGTCCGGGCCGAACGCGTCCGGCAGGACGTCGGACATCGGCAGGATCCCGCTCGGCGTGTCCACCAGGCACGAAGACCCGCCCAGCTCGAACAGGATCTGGCGGCACCGCCCGCACGGCATCAGCAGGTCACCGGCACCCGAACGGCAGGCCACGGCGACCAGCCGGCCGCCACCGGACAGCCGCAGCTGCCCGGCCATCGTGCACTCGGCGCACAGCCCGAGCCCGTAGGACGCGTTTTCGACGTTGCACCCGGTCACCACCCGGCCGTCGTCGACGATTCCCGCGACCCCCACGTGCAGCCCCGAATAAGGCGCGTACGCGTGGGAAGCCGCCTCGATCGCCCGGGAGCGCAGCGCGTCCCAATCCACAGTAGACACTCAGTCCTCACCCCGTCGGTACGGCTGGCCGTCGGCCTTCGGCGGCCGCAGCCGCTGCGAAGCCACCGCCAGCACGATCAGCGTCACGAAGTGCGCGGTGTACGGGATCAGGTCCGACGGCAGCGTGTCGTTGGACCAGTAGATCGCGTACAGCACACCCGCGCCGAGCACGCCGAGGCCGGCCGCGATCCACTGGCGGCGGAACAGCTGCACGACGACGATCACGGCGACCAGGATCACCGCGCCGTACAGCAGCGCCAGCACCGCTTCGCCACCGCCGGCCAGCTGCAGGCCGTCCGCGTAGCCGAACAGCGCCGCGCCGCCGAGCAGGCCGCCCGGCCGCCAGTTGCCGAAGATCATCGCCGCCAGGCCGATGTACCCGCGGCCGTTCGTCTGGTTCTCCAGGTAGTCCGCGCCGCCGCGCAGCAGCACCAGCGAAGCGCCACCCATGCCGGCGAACGCGCCGGAGATGATCACGGCCACGTACTTGTGCAAGTAGACGTTGACGCCGAGGGACTCGGCCGCCACCGGGTTCTCGCCGCAGGAACGCAACCGCAGGCCGAACCGGGTCTTCCAGAGGATCCAGAAGCTGACCGGCACCAGGACGATCGCGAGCATCGTCAGCGGCGCCACCTCGGTGACCAGGCCACGCAGGATGCCGGCGACGTCGGAAATCCCGACGCGCTGCTGCTTCTCCAGGTCGCCCAGCCAGTCCGAAAGGAACGTCGCCGAGTACGTGTCGAACTTCGGCACCACCGGCGACTGCCGCGGGTTGCCGGAGATCGGCGCGAAGATCAGGTTCGCCAGGTACTTCGTGATGCCAAGGCCGAGCAGGTTGATCGCGACACCGGAGACGATGTGGTTGACGTTGAACGTCACCGTCGCGACCGCGTGCAGCAGCCCGCCCAGCGCGCCGAACACGATCGCGGCGATCAGGCCGGCCCAGACGCCACCGTTGTAGGAACCCCAGGCGGCGCCCCAGGTCCCGAGGATCATCATGCCCTCGAGGCCGATGTTGACCACGCCCGCGCGCTCGGCCCAGAGGCCGCCCAGCGCGCAGAGCAGGATCGGCAGCGCCAGGCGCAGGGCCGTCGAAGCGGTGTTCGACGACGTCAGCGCGGAGACACCGGTGGAGTACGACGCCGTCGAGATGACGGCGATGGCGATGACGGCCCAGATGACCCCGCGCAGCCAGCCGGGGACCCGGCCCCGGCGGCGGCGCTGCACCGGCATGGTCGAGCCGGATTCGGGAGCGACGTCGGTGATCACACCGCACCCCCTTCGGCGACCGAGGAACCCTTGCGGGCGGCGAGCGCGCGGCCCACCCTCCGTTGTTCGGCCGCGAGGTCGGCCCGGCGCACGATCTCGTACGCCACGACGACCGACAGCACGATGATGCCCTGCATGATCGTCGCGATCTCCTTGGACACGTTGATCTGCTCCAGCGACACCGCGGAGGTGTCGAGGAACGCCCACAGCAGCGCGCCGAGCGCGATGCCGCCGGGGTGGTTGCGGCCGAGCAGCGCGACCGCGATGCCGGTGAAGCCGTACATCTGGGTCGCGGTGATGCCGTAGCTGTAGTCGCGGCCGAGCAGCTCCGGCATCGCGACCAGGCCGGCGACGGCACCGGAGAGCAGCATCGCGATCAGCGTCATCTTCTTGGCGTTGACGCCACCCGCGGCGGCCGCGGTGGTCGACTCGCCGGACGCCTTGAGCTCGAAGCCGAACCGCGTGCGGTTGAGCATGAACCAGTAGGCCCCGCCGACGATCGCGGCGATGAACACGAACCCGAACAGCGTGCCCGAGCCGAGCGGGATGCCCGGGATCCGGCCCGACGGCTCGATCACCCGGGTGCCGATGTTGTTGCCGGTCTGCACGCCGAACTGGTCGGCGTTGATCAGGAACGCGATGATCCCGGCGACGATCGCGTTGAGCATGATCGTCGAGATGACCTCGCTGACCCCGCGGGTCACCTTGAGGACGGCCGGGATGGCCGCGTAGGTCATCCCCGCGACGACCGCGACCAGCAGGATCGCGATGACGTGGATGACCGGCGGCAGCTTCATCGCGCCACCGGCGATCGCGGCGACGACGGCGGCGAAGCGGTACTGGCCTTCGACACCGATGTTGAAGAGGTTCATCTGGAAGCCGATGGCGACCGCGAGCCCGGACAGGTAGTAGACCGTCGCCAGGTTCACGGTGTCGACCGCGGTCGAGCCCTTGAACATCTGGCCGATCATCGTCCCGTACGCCTGCAGCGGATCGGCGCCGGAGATGAGCAGCGCGATCGCCGACAGCAGGACGGCGAACACGATCGCCAGCAGCGGTGGCAGCAGTTTCGTGCGCCAGGAAGTCATTCTTCGTCACCTTCTCCGGCGCCGGTCATCGCCGAGCCCAGTTCCTGCGGCGTCACCGTGGCGGGGTCGGCCTCGCTGACGAGCCGCCCGCGCAGCATGACGCGGATCGTGTCGGACAGGCCGATCAGCTCGTCGAGGTCGGCGGAGATGAGCAGCACGGCGAGGCCGGCCGCGCGGGCCTGGCGGATGTTCTCCCAGATCAGCGCCTGCGCGCCGACGTCGACCCCGCGCGTGGGGTGCGACGCGATCAGCAGCACCGGGTTGCCCGACAGCTCGCGCCCGACGATCAGCTTCTGCTGGTTGCCGCCCGAGAGCGCCGCGGCCGGGACGTCGATGCCCGGGGTGCGGACGTCGTAGTCGCGGACGATCCGCTCGGTGTCGGCGCGGGCGCCGGCGATGTCGAGCAGCTGGCCCTTCGAGACCGGTTCGCGGGTCTGGTACCCGAGGATCCGGTTGACCCACAACGGTTGCGTGAGCAGCAGGCTGTGCCGGGTGCGGTCCTCGGCGATGTAGCCGATGCCGGCTTCCCGCCGCGCCAGCGTCCCGGTCTTGGTGAGGTCGCGGGCCTTGCCGTCGGCGTCGACCAGTTCGATCGTGCCGCCGGTCGCCTTGCGCATGCCCATGATCGTCTCGACGAGCTCGGTCTGGCCGTTGCCCTCGACGCCGGCGATGCCGAGCACCTCGCCCGCGCGCACGGTGAACGTGACGTCGTCGAGCGCGTTGCGGTCCGAGCCCTCGGAGCCCAGCGTCAGCCCGGACAGGCGCAGCACGGCGCGGTCGGTGACGGTGGACTCGCGGGTCTCCGGGCTGGGCAGCTCGGAGCCGACCATCATCTCCGCGAGCTGGCGGGAGGTGATGGTCTTCGGGTCGGCGGTGCCGACGGTGGTGCCGCGCCGGATCACCGTGACGGTGTCGGCGATCGCGCGGACCTCGTCGAGCTTGTGCGAGATGAAGAGGAACGTGTAGCCGCCGTCCTTCATCTCCCGCACGGTGTCGAAGAGCGCGTCGACCTCCTGCGGCACGAGCACGGCGGTCGGCTCGTCGAGGATGATGATCTTCGCCCCGCGGTAGAGCACCTTGACGATCTCGACGCGCTGGCGGTCGGCGACGCCGAGCTCCTCCAGCAGCGTCTCCGGCTTGGCGTGCAGGCCGGTGCGCTCGGCGAGCTCGGCCAGCCGCGCGCGGGCGGCGCGGCCGATGCCGTGCAGGCCCTCGGCGCCGAGGAAGACGTTCTCGCCGACGGTCAGGTTGTCGGCGAGCATGAAGTGCTGGTGCACCATGCCGATGCCGGCGCGGATGGCGTCCTGCGGGTTGCGCAGTTTCACCTCTTCGCCGTTGATCGCGATGGTGCCCTCGTCCGGCGGCTGCATGCCGTACAGGATCTTCATCAGGGTGGACTTGCCGGCGCCGTTCTCGCCACAGATGGCGTGCACCTCGCCGGCGGCGACGGTGAGGTTGACGTCGGAGTTGGCCACCACGCCGGGAAAGCGCTTGGTGATCCCGGTCAGCTGGACGGCGGGGGCGCCCCGGTCGGGGACGGCCTCGGCCGGGGCCTCGGCTGTGCTCATGGGCGGGAGAATTCCCTATCTCGTGTAAACGCGTGAGGGGCCCGGAGGAGAGTTCCTCCGAGCCCCGGACACGTCGTGAGCTACTTCTGCGGCTTGTCCGAAACGGTGATGGCACCCGAGATGATCTGGGCCTTGTAGCCGTCCAGAACATCCTTGATGTCGTCGACCTTGCCGCCGGAGGTGGCGTAGCCGACGCCGTCGACCTTGAGGTCGAACCGCTTCGGCAGGACGCTCAGGTCGCCCTTGGCGACGGCCTGCACGTAGTCGAACACCGCGACGTCGACGCGCTTGAGCATGGACGTGATGATGACGTCCTTGTCGGCCTCGACGGTCTTCTGGTTGTACTGGTCGGAGTCGACCCCGATGGCCAGCGCGTTGCCCGCCTTGGCGGCGTCGAACACGCCCTTACCCGAGGCGCCCGCGGCGTGGTAGACCACGTCCGCGCCCTTGGCGATCTCGGCCGCGGCCTTCGCGTTGCCCTTCGGCGGGTCCTGGAACCCGGAGAAGTCACCGGCCGGGGTCAGGTACTCGTCCTCGATCTTGATCTTGGACGAAACGGTCTTCGCGCCCTGCAGGAAGCCCGCCTCGAACTTCTGGATCAGCGGGGTGTTGACACCGCCGACGAAGCCGATGTGGCAGTTCTTGCTCTTGTACGCGGCGGCGACGCCGGCCAGGAACGAGCCCTGCTCCTCGGCGAAGACCAGCGGCGTCACGTTCGGCAGCTGGATCGAGTCGTCGTCGACGATGGCGAACTTGGTGTTCGGGTACTTGGCCGCGACGACCTTGACCGACGGCGCGTAGGCGAAGCCGACCGCGATGATCGGGTTCAGGCCCGAGGAGGCCATCTGGTCGAGGCGCTGCTGCTTGGCCGACTCGGCCTCGCTGGCGCTGGCGGTGCTCTCGCTGACCGTCGTCACGCCGAGGTCGGACTTCGCCTTGTCGGTGCCCGCGGCGGCGGCGTCGTTGAACGACGCGTCACCCCGGCCGCCGACGTCGAAGGCCAGGCCGATCTTCAGCTGGCTGCCGTCGACCTTGCCACCGGCCGCGGTCGAGCTGCTGGCGGCGGCGGGCGCCGCGGGCGGCTTCTGCGCGGTGACGCAGTCGGAACCGCCCGTCGAGGCCGCGGTGTTGTTCGAGCTGTTACCACCGCCGGAATCCTTGGCGCACCCGGCCAGGGTGAGCACCCCGGCCATGGCCGCGGCGGCCAGCGCGGTTCCACGCATGCGACGCAACGTGTGTCTCCCTCCCCGCTGATCCAGCGGATGGTCAAGGGCACGACCCGGCCCTACTGCCGGGTCGACCGCCAGACCGTACCCGCCGGACCGGAAGGCGCCATAGGAAAGGCACGCTACGTAACACAAACGTTTACTCACGAGTCGCGCGCGCGACGAATCGGACACCGAACGTGATCATCGGGCCGATCGAAAACGACTTTCGGCGGGTCGTTTCGCTTTGGGACGGCGAAAATGCCGTTTCGTGTCACTCAGTGTGCCGGGCTGACCGGTGAGTGGGCCAGCCCGGTCACTCTGTGAGATGACGATCATTCAGCCGCAGGTGAGCCGGGCGGCTGCCCAGTCGCTGCGGTCGTACGAGTTCCCGTCGCCGCCGTCGGTGACGACCAGCCGCAGGTACTGCGCCCCGTGCAGGTCCGCCGCCAGCGGCGTCGCCGGGTCCTGCCAGGTCCGCACCCCGGTCGAGGCGGCCTTCGCGGCGTCCGCGTAGACCTCGAACGTCGCCGAACCCTGCTTGTTCGTCGCCTCGCGCTCGTCGTCGACGCCGACGTCCGCGGTGAACGCCGTACAGCGTCCGCCCAGGTAGAAGACCACTTCGCTGGGCGCGTGCGCCCCGAGGCCCTTCGGGTACACCACGCCGTTGACGGTCAGCGGCTTGCCGTCGCCCGCCGGGATGCCGCCGTTGGACATGTCCCGCTCGACCGGCCCGTAGCCGTTCTTCTCCGCCGCCCAGCGCAGGTCACTGGCCCACGACGGCGCCGACGGCGGAGCCGCGGGCACCGTCAGCTGTTGTTCACCGGACCAGGTGACCGGCCCGAACCCGGCCGCGCGATAGGTGACACCGCCGTGCAGCACCGCCGTCGTGCCCTCGGTGCCGGACGGCGGGGTGACCCGCCACCGCCCCGAAGCCGTCTCGCCGGTCCCGAGCACGAGCTTCCGCGGCCGCGCGACCTGCTCGACGTGCCAGCCCGCGGGCGCGCTCAGCGTCACGCGCGGGTCGAACACCGGGACCCGGCCCTCGTCGGTGGCGGACACGGTCACCTCGAACGGCCGCCCGGCTGGCGTGATCTCGCCCGGGACGCCGGCCACCGGCGCGGCGACCTCGACCCCGGTGCTCACCAGCGGCGGGTTCCGCCACCACGCGCCGCCCGCGTGGACGCGGTAGACGGCCGTCGCGTGCGGCGGGACGACCGCGGCGATCCGGCCCGCCGTCTGCAGGTCGCGGTGGGCCCAGAGGTCGCGCGCGGTGTAGCCGACGGCGTTCGGCAGGCCGGCGGCGGCCGCGGTGGTGGCGATCGGCGCGCTGGACGTCGTCTCGTTGAACAGCGCGATCGCCACGTCGCCGTTTTCCAGGGGCTTGGCGAACACCCAGTGTCCGTCCTGGTTGGACAGCACGCGGGCCTGGACGCCGCGGCGGTCCTGGTCGAGCGCGATGACCTCGGCGTTGCGCAGGACGTCGAAGTTCGCCGGCGACACCTTGCGCAGGTCGGCGCCGATGAGCAGCGGGGCGGCCATCATCGCCCACAGCGAGAAGTGGGAGCGGTACTCCTCGGTCGTCATGCCGCCGTTGCCGACCTCGAGCATGTCGGGATCGTTCCAGTGCCCCGGACCGGCGTACGGCGCGAGCGGCGCGTTCGCCTTGAGGATCTGCAGCACCTTGGCCCAGTTGTCCTTGATGTCGCCGGTGGTCCGCCACAGGTGGCCGACGTCGGCGCCCCACGTCCACGGCTTGTTCTCGCCCCACTCGCAGAGCGAGTACACGATCGGGCGACCGGTCTTCAGCAGCGCGTCGCGCATCTTCGTGTAGCGCTCGAGCGCCGGGCGGCCCTGGTTGTTGCAGTTGTCGTACTTGAGGTAGTCGACCCCCCAGTCCGCGAACGTCTGCGCGTCGACGTCCTCGTGGTCGAGCGCGCCGGGCTGCGTCTTCGCGCAGGTCAGCGTGCCCGCGCTGGTGTAGATGCCGAACTTGAGGCCCTTCGCGTGGACGTAGTCGGCCAGCGCCTTGATGCCGCTCGGGAACCGGGCCTTGTTCGCTTGCATGCGCCCGTCGGCGTCGCGGGAGGGCTCGGCCCAGCAGTCGTCGACGTTGACGTACTCGTAGCCGGCGGCCTTCAGTCCTTTGTCGACGAAGATGTCGGCGGTGTCGCGGATGAGCTGCTCGTCCACGGCACAGCCGGTGGTGTTCCAGTTGTTGAAGCCCATCGGTGGTGTCAGCGCCAGTCCGCCGGGCAGTGCCCGCGCGGGCGTGACCGACACCACGGGCAGCAGCACCGCGACGGCGATCACCAGGCCGAGTCGTCGCACCAGAACGTCACCCCATCGTGAGAGATCCGATGTTTGCCCGAGCGACGCTAAAGACGGCGTCGGGGTTGGTCAATGACAGACCGGCATCACCAGCCTTTCGGCGTAGCGCATCAGATATCAGATCTCCTAGACGTCCGATCTCCGGTGAGCGGAACACGACTGGCCGCCGCGCCACCGAGTGCGCTGCGCCACACCGCCGGGTGGCGGCACGGGAGCGCCGGTGTCTGGTCCATCACAGAGGGGAACCCGGAGGTGAGCCGCGTTCCGGGTGCGGGTCTAGCATCCGATTCATCCAGGCTCGATGACGTTGATCTCGGCACAGCCGCCGTTCCCGCGGCGACAGCGGACCTCACGGCCACCGGGCGCACAGTCAGACGTTGGAGGCCGTTCACCGATGTCCACCACGGCGAGCCATGCCCCCGAGGCAGGGGCGAGCGATCGGGCGGGTGCCTCACGCCGGCAGGGGACCTTCTACCGGGGTGACCCCGGCATGTGGTCCTGGGTGCTGCACCGCATCACCGGCGTGCTCACATTCTTCTTCCTGTTCGTGCACGTGCTCGACACCGCGCTGGTGCGCGTGTCGCCGAACACGTACGACCAGGTCATCGAGACCTACAAGACGCCGATCGTGAACCTCCTGGAGGTCGGCCTGGTCGGCGCGGTGCTGTTCCACGCGCTCAACGGCATCCGCGTCATGCTGGTCGACTTCTGGTCGAAGGGGCCGAAGCTGCAGAAGGCGATGCTGTGGGTCATCGGCGTCGTCTGGGTCGTCGTGATGGTCCCCGGTGCGTTCTTCATGCTGAAGCGCACCGTCGAAACGCTCTTCGGGGGTAACTGACATGGCCGACCTCGCTCTCGCCAGCCCCCGCTCGCCGAAGCGCCCGGCCGCGCGCCGCAGCAACTTCGAGCTCTACAGCTGGCTGTTCATGCGGATCTCCGGCATGGCGCTGGTCATCCTGGTGCTCGGCCACCTGCTGATCATGAACATCCTCGACGGCGGCGTGCACCGGATCAACTGGGGCTTCGTCGCCGGCCGCTGGGCCTCGCCGTTCTGGCAGTTCTGGGACCTGGCCATGCTCTGGCTCGCCGAGATCCACGGCGGCAACGGCCTGCGCGTCATCATCGACGACTACGCCCGCAAGGACAGCACGCGGTTCTGGCTGAAGATCCTGCTCTACGTCTCGATGGTGCTCATCCTGGCCGTCGGCACGATGGTGATCTTCACGTTCGACCCGAACATGCCCGCGAACTGAAGCCACGGAGACTTTCCCCATGCAGTTCCACAAGTACGACGTGGTGATCGTCGGCGCCGGCGGCGCCGGCATGCGCGCGGCCATCGAGTCCGGCCAGCGCGCCCGCACCGCGGTCCTCACCAAGCTCTACCCGACCCGGTCCCACACCGGCGCGGCCCAGGGCGGCATGTGCGCCGCGCTGGCGAACGTCGAAGAGGACAACTGGGAGTGGCACACCTTCGACACGGTCAAGGGCGGCGACTACCTCGTCGACCAGGACGCCGCGGAGATCATGGCCAAGGAGGCCATCGACGCGGTGCTCGACCTGGAGAAGATGGGCCTGCCGTTCAACCGCACGCCCGAGGGCAAGATCGACCAGCGCCGCTTCGGCGGGCACACGCGTGACCACGGCAAGGCCGCGGTGCGCCGCGCCTGCTACGCCGCGGACCGCACCGGTCACATGATCCTGCAGACGCTCTACCAGAACTGCGTCAAGTACGGCACGGAGTTCTTCAACGAGTTCTACGTGCTCGACCTGATCCTGTCGGAGGACGACAACGGGAACCCGGTCGCTTCGGGTGTCGTCGCCTACGAGCTGGCCACCGGTGAGCTGCACGTCTTCCAGGCGAAGTCGATCGTGTTCGCCACCGGCGGCGCGGGCAAGATCTTCAAGACGACGTCGAACGCGCACACCCTCACCGGTGACGGCCTCGGCATCATCTTCCGCAAGGGCCTGCCGCTGGAGGACATGGAGTTCTTCCAGTTCCACCCGACCGGCCTCGCGGGCCTGGGCATCCTGATCTCGGAAGCCGTCCGCGGCGAGGGCGGGATCCTGCGCAACGCCTCCGGCGAGCGGTTCATGGAGCGCTACGCCCCCACCATCAAGGACCTCGCGCCGCGCGACATCGTGGCGCGCTCGATGGTGCAGGAAGTGCTGCAGGGCCGCGGGTGCGGCCCGAACAAGGACTACGTCGTCCTCGACGTCACGCACCTGCCGGTCGAGGTCCTCGAGACCAAGCTGCCGGACATCACCGAGTTCTCCCGCACCTACCTGGGCGTCGACCCGGTGAAGGAGCCGGTGCCGGTGTTCCCGACCTGCCACTACGTGATGGGCGGGATCCCGACCAACGTGCACGGCGAAGCGTTGCGGGACAACGAGAACGTCATCCCGGGTCTGTACGCGGCCGGCGAGGTCGCGTGCGTGTCCGTGCACGGTTCCAACCGCCTGGGCACGAACTCGCTGCTGGACATCAACGTGTTCGGCCGCCGCGCCGGTATCGCGGCCGCGGAGTACGCGCTGGCCCACGAGCACGTCGAGCTGCCTTCGGAGCCCACCAAGCTGGTCGAGGAGCAGCTGGCGGGCCTGCTGTCGGAGCACGGCGACGAGCGCGTCGCCGACATCCGCAAGGAAATGCAGCAGACGATGGACTCGCACGCGTCGGTGTACCGGACCGAGGACACGCTGAAGCAGGCGCTGACCGACGTCCAGGCGCTGAAGGAGCGGTACCAGCGGATCACGGTGGCGGACAAGGGCAAGCGGTACAACACCGACCTGCTCGAGGCCGTCGAGCTCGGCTTCCTGCTGGAGCTGGCCGAGGTCCTGGTCGTGGGCGCGCTGGCCCGCAAGGAGTCCCGCGGCGGCCACGCCCGCGAGGACTACCCGAACCGCGACGACACGAACTTCATGCGCCACACCATGGCCTACAAGCAGGGCTCTGGTCTGTCGTCCGACATCCGGCTGGACTACAAGCCGGTCACCTTCACCCGCTACGAGCCGATGGAGCGGAAGTACTGATGACTACGGCCACTGAATCTCCTGCGGCTTCTGTTTCGGACGAGCACACGCCGATCACGGTCACGCTGAAGATCCTCCGGTTCAACCCGGAGGTCGATTCGGAGCCGCACTGGGAGTCCTACGACGTCCCGGCCCAGCGCACGGACCGGCTGCTGAACCTGCTGTTCTACGTCAAGGACTACATCGACGGCACGTTCTCGTTCCGCCGCTCGTGCGCACACGGCGTGTGCGGGTCCGACGCGATGCAGATCAACGGCATCAACCGCCTGGCGTGCAAGGTCCTGATGAAGGACCTGCTGGAGAAGGACGGCAAGAAGACCACGATCACGATCGCCCCGATCAAGGGCCTGACGACGTTGAAGGACCTGTACGTCGACATGGACCCGTTCTTCGAGGCGTACCGGGCGATCAAGCCGTACCTGATCACGTACGGCAACGAGCCGACGCGCGAGCGCATCCAGTCCCAGGCGGACCGCGACCGGTTCGACGACACGACCAAGTGCATCCTCTGTGCGTGCTGCACTTCGTCGTGCCCGGTGTACTGGAACGACGGCTCGTACTTCGGCCCGGCGGCGATCGTGAACGCCCACCGGTTCATCTTCGACTCCCGGGACGAGGGAGCCGAAGAGCGGCTGGACATCCTGAACGACGGTGAGGGTGTCTGGCGGTGCCGGACGACGTTCAACTGCACGGATGCTTGCCCCCGTGGGATCCAGGTGACGAAGGCGATTCAGGAAGTGAAGCGGGCGCTGTTGTTCAAGCGCGTTTGAGTCAGGCCGAAAGGCCCTCCGGCGGGTTTCCGCCGGAGGGCCTTTTCTTTTGCGTTGATGGAACCGGCGGCCGAACGGACGGCGTGAACCGGCGGCCGAACCCACAACACCAACCGGCGGCCGGTAACGCAAGGCGACCAAACACCTCACCAGACCTCCCCCGCCCCTCATCCCTGCTATCTGTTCAGCCGCCGGGTGGGTTTGTCAAGGCACGCTTTCCCGCCTTGACAAACCCAC
>NZ_JBEXMD010000051.1:40738-67500 GCF_040610315.1 Amycolatopsis sp. NPDC004169 | reverse complement strand
GGGGCTCGGCCCCCACAGGACACGACGAAGAGAGCCCTGCTTGCGCATTCCGCAAGCAGGGCTCTCGTCTATCTGAGTGGGCGATACTGGGATCGAACCAGTGACCTCTTCGGTGTGAACGAAGCGCTCTCCCGCTGAGCTAATCGCCCGCTCGCTGTGTTGCAAGAACTCTAGCCTACGACTTTCAGGCGCCTGCAAACGGGTGGTCCTGTCCGACCACACTCCGCTTACCGGCGAGTACGGAACGCACAACCCCGAGCTAGCCGGGGTTGTGCGAGCAGGGGGCCGCCTGACGCCACGTTCGACATCCGTGCGACGGTGCTATCCCCGGGCGACTAAACCGCGCAGTATGGAGGCGTGGGCCCCGCGGGGCGCGCCGGTCAATTGCGCGCCGCGGGTGGTCACGGGGTGGAGACGGGGGCCGAAGAGCCCGGACGGGTGATCTGCGGCGCACCCGCGACGGAATCGGCCTCCTGGTGCGTCCAAGCAGTGACGCCCTCGGCCGGGCCGGGCCGGGAAGGGAGACGAAGGGTAGGACGATGCGCAACGATCACGTGACGCTCCGCTCGACGGCGGTCTTCGACCTGCTGGCGCCGCGGACTCCCGCGGTTCCGGTCAAGGTGGAGCTGCGCTACGACACACGCGACCCGTACGCGGTCGTCGCCGCCTTCCGCACCGGCCGCGCCGGCTGGGTCGAGTGGGTGTACGCACGTGACCTCCTCGCGGACGGCCTCCTGGCCGACGCGGGTGACGGCGACGTCCGCATCCGCCCGTCGGTCGAGGACCCCGAAGCGGTCCTGATCGAGCTGAACTCGCCGTCCGGGCACGCCATGTTCGAGGCGTCCGCCCAGGAGCTGGCCGACTTCCTCGACCGGACGTACGACGTGGTCCTCCCGGGCAACGAGCACCTGTGGGTCGACGTCGACGACGCGCTCACCCACCTCATCCCCCACGATCTGGCCTGATGACGGCCTTGCAACGGCACAGTGACACCCCGGTGTCGGAGCCGTTTCCGGGGTCCGATATGGTTTTCCCACACCACGGCGACGGGGACTCGGGTTCCCGGAGCTGAGGAGTGCGGATGTAGCGCAGCTGGTAGCGCATCACCTTGCCAAGGTGAGGGTCGCGGGTTCGAATCCCGTCATCCGCTCGGTAGGCCCTCGGGCCTAGTAGCGGTGGAGTGGCCGAGAGGCGAGGCAACGGCCTGCAAAGCCGTGTACACGGGTTCGAATCCCGTCTCCACCTCGCGCGATTAGCTCAGCGGGAGAGCGCTTCCCTGACACGGAAGAGGTCACTGGTTCAATCCCAGTATCGCGCACCACATGTTTTCGCAGCTCAGAAGCCCTGTCCCTCCCCGGAGGGGCGGGGCTTCAGTCGTCAGATGGCGATGAAATGGCGATGGGCCCCGGACCGGGTTCCAGACCACGCCGCGACCGCAGGTGCGGGAACCAGGACACCAGCTTGGCCCGCTCACCCGGGTACAGCGATGCCAGCGACCGCTGCCACCGTTCCTCCAGGGCGGCCAGGATCTGGTTGACCATCGCCGGGGTCACGTGGTCGTAGACCCGGGCGATGCCCTTCATCTTCTGCCCCAGCCGCGCCCGCCGGGCGACCTCCGGGATCCCGTCTTCGGTCAGCCACGTGCTGTGGGTGTGGCGGCCCTCGTGGAAGGTGAACGTTGGCAGGATCGGCGGCCTGCGCTCTCCGGCACCCGCGTCGTCCAGTTCGTTGCCGTCCCACGCCGGCCGCCAGAAGCGGATCCGGAAGTTCGACCGCCGCCAAGGATGCCCTTCCGGCGTGCACAGCACGAACGGCTCCCGATGGCTGTCCATCAGCTCCTCGTACAGCACAGCTATGCCCGGCGGTAGCGCCACGAACCTTGTTCCGGCAGGGGTTTTGGTCCGGCCCTTCTTGGGCCGGGAGTTCCCGCGTCGCGTCGGCGGCCGCTGGCGACCGTCCGCCTGATGATCATCACCCTTCCGGCCTCCTTTGTAGACCTTCCCCGCCACCTCCTTCAACGGCGTCCGGATCTCGATCCCGCGGCGCTCGGAGTCGTACTCGTGCCGCTGCTGCCCGACAAGTTCACCCCATCGGGCGCCGGTATAGAGATCCATCAGGCACAGCACGAACCCCGACTTCCCCAGTCCGAGCTCGTAGAGCCGCATCGCAGCCCTCAGAGCTTGCGCCGGCGTAGCAACCAAGCGCTCGGTGTCGAACTCGCCGTGCGACACCCGGACGCCGTTGCACGGGTTGGCCGGGATCATCCGGGCCCGCACCGCACCGTTGAGGATGGTGGAGAACAGAGCAAAGTACGACGAGACCGAGGACTCGGCGTAATCCTCGTGCAGCTCCGAGAGCCACCGCTCGATCTCGACGTAGCCATTGAAGATCGCGATCAACGGCCACGCCTGCCACTGCGGCAGCAGCTGGTTGTCGAGGAACGACCGGTACTTCGCGATCGTGTTCAGCTCCAGGCGCGGCTCCACGGCCGCCAGCCATTCCTCGGCGAAGTCGTCGAACCGCGTTTCACCATCCCGGGGGTCCAGCCACAGGTTCCGCCGGATCAGCGCTTCCTGCTCCAGCCCCCAGTCCTCGGCCGCCTTCTCCGTCGGGAAGCCTGATTTGCTCCCCCAGGTCCCGTCGGGCCGCTTGTACCGGGCTCGCCACTCACCGGTCCCGGGCTCTTCCTGGCCGTAGGCCATCCTTCACTCCTTCTCTTGTTGCTCCGCGCTCGTCAAGCCGCGCGGAAGTCTTCAGCCAGTTCCGCCAGCGGTACCCGCCGCCGATGCGGCTTCACTGACGCCGCGCTCAGCCGTACGATCTCCGCAACATCGCCGCGGGTGAACCGGTAGTGCTTGCCGAACCGGTGGTGCGGCACCGCCCCGGCGGCTGCCTGATCCTTCAAGGTCCGCGGCGACAGCTGCAGCAACTCCCCCACCTGCTCCGCGGTCAGCAACGCATCCGGATCCGCCGGCGGCTCCGGCACGGTCGCCCGCACAGCCGCGGCCAGCTCACGAATGGCCGTTGCGACGGCACAGCCGTCTCCGTTCCCGTGGTCACATTGGTTCTCCATCACGCGCTCCATCCTTGTTGTCATTAAATCGAGTCGGCCAGGGAAGTGTTCGCCCCGGCACATACCTATCCACACCGAAACACAACCGACAGTCAATAGGCTCTCGAAAAAAGTCAAAGAGCCTCATACATGAGCAAACCCGGCCAGCGCCCCCGATTCGGCAACGTTATCATTCGACGAAGTGTTATCCGAAACAGCACCAGAACGAAGGGTTGATCAGATGGCCAAGAGGGTCACGATCGAGATAGTCGACGACACGAACGGCAGCCCGGCAGAGCAAACCGTCCCCTTCGGACTCGACGGCGTCGCCTACGCGATCGACCTGTCCGCAACGAATGCTAGCGCACTACGCGAAGCACTGGCCCCGTATGTGGCGGCCGCACGCCGAACCGGAGGCCGCCGGATAAAGGTCGCCGTCGGCCAGCCGACCGACAGCACGAAACAGGAATCTGAGCCAAGTGTGAATTACACGGCGACTCACGACATTCGCACGTGGGCTCGAGCAAACGGGTACGAAGTAGCCGATCAGGGGCGCATCTCCAAGACAGTGGTCGAGGCATACCACTCATCTCGCCAGCACGGCAGCACCGAAACCAGTCGGAAGCGTCCGACCGGAACAGTGGCCAAGCGGCGCACCAAACCACGAAAATGATGCTCCCTCAGCATCGAAGCACGTCGGTATTCTCATACCTCCTCCGAAGTAGCGATGGTGTGCCGAGTGCGGCACACCGACCCTCCTAACTCCGGTAATCGGCTCTACTGGAGACATGCGAAGACCAGCCTTCCAGCGGACGTGTTCCCAAGGTGACAGCCGCCGGTACGTCTCGGCCTCCGACGGGTCGCGGTAGATGGCCGATCCATCGGGCACAGCACGTCACGTTTCGTCTGCCCGACCGCGCTCTTTCCGATGGGCTTTGGTACCAGTCGGAGAACCGAGTTGATCTATAACCCCAACCTGAAATTTGCCACGGACCTGCAGCTTGGCTGACTGCCCTACGGCTGCGTCGTCCAGCACCGCCAGCCTGCACTTTCACCTAGTCAAGCCCTTCATGCCAACGTGGAGTCACGTTGCGCACTCGATCTTCACCTCAATGCACTGCGTCGCCTGGGGGCCGTGAAGCATGGCACGACGCATGGTGTTCCGATCAGTTGCTTGTCGGTGGATAGGTCAGCACTCGCGGCCGTCGCTTCGGTCACGGAGTTTTAGTGGTGGGAACGGACCGCGGATGTTCGCGTGTTGTGACCGCGGTTCGCAGCGTTGGGCATGATCAATGTCGGTGAGAAGTGACCACGCTGTTCAGGGTTCGTCGGGGCGGCTGCGACTCGGTTCCAGACGTCGTCGATGATGTCACGACCACGACCACGATGACGGTCAAGACGGCCGTGACCAATGCGGTGATGGCAATGGTCTTCCCTTGCTGACGACGGGCCAACGAACTACCAGACGCAGGCGCCTTCGCGTTTCGACTCCCAGCAACCTCGCCCTTCTCGTCGTGCAGGCTGTCGACCTCTTTCTGCTGCGAAGAAGGACTTGTCTCCACCTCAGTGCGATCAAGTCTTCTCGCCGGCACATGGATCGTGCGCGGGGCGAAGTCAGGTCCAGCGGGCTGGTCAAGCTCGGGTTCGGTGTCGTCGTGGGAGTGCGTGTTCCGATTCACGGGCGCATGCTAGCTACACGTCCTTGATCGTTTAGTGGTTTCCTCAAATCCACCCTTACGTCACGCAGCCGCCGCGGCGGAGCCCTGGGGGCCACGAACTGCTCGGCCAACTGGCCACTGACGCGCTGAACGGCATGTGCGCCACCACCGGCGACGGCTGGATCCACGGCCGCACCGCCGACCCCTACCAAGCGGTACGGCTGGAAGCCCACGACAGCCGCCGCAGCGACGAGGACGGCAACTGGTCTCGGATGATGTCGACACAACGAACCGGTGCGAAGTTCGTCATCCCGATCGCGGTCGTCGTGGTCAGGCTCGTGCCTCACGACGCCCCTGCCGCCCGTCCTGCCGAACAGCAGGGGCTCCAGGCGACCGGGTGCCTCAAGCAGCTTTGCAGCCCGAACAGCAACATCGCACAGTCCCCGCCGGGGTCCGGTCAGCGCAATCTCGCTTACTGGCGATACCCTCCATCCAGCCTAGTGCCTCATCAAAGAACGTTGACGTTGTAATCGTGTCGCGTGGACATCCGGGCCGGTGATCGCGAGGCTGACTCCTGGAGGTGAGTCATGGCGCGTCAGCCGGAGGTGTTCGCGCGGCCGTTGGAGCCGGAGGAGGCCCAGCGGTTGGTCAAGATCACGAGGACGCAGCGGAGCGGACAACTCAAAGAACAGCGTTCAACGCCGCGATTAAGGTGTCTTCGACGCCGTCACCTTGGGCGTTGCGCAGGTAGTGCGCGATGATGCCGTACGCGCACATCGCGCCGCCGCCAATGCCAGGGAAGTCATCGGACCAGCCACAGGCGTAGCGCCAGGCACCACCGGTGATCAGCAGCTCGTCGGTGGGCAGGTAGGCGGGCACCTCGCCGGCGTATCCTGAGAACCAGATGCCGTTGGTGCCGCCGTAGTGGTTGCGGCAGTAGGCGGCGTAGCCGGACACCGGTTCCCCGCCGAGAAAGGCCAGCCGCAGCGGAGTGCCGCCGGCGAAGCGCCACGCTTGCACCGGAACCGGGGTCGTGAACGCAAAGCTGTGCGCGTCGATCTGGTCGATCATGACTTCGGCATGGCGGCTGATCCACCCTGCCGCGGTGTCCAGTCGGACGGCGAAGTTCGCGCGGACCGCCGCGAGATGGCTGGGGGTATCGGTGATGTCGAGCCGGACGTCGACTTCACGGTAGGCGGTGAGGATCGGGCCGGTGACCGGCCGGCCGGGTGCGGTAATCGTGTCGACGACTGTCTGGCCAAGGTCGTGGCCGCGATCATCGAGGGCCTGCCAGCCGGGGGAAGCCACCGGGTCTTGATCCCCGGCCGCACCGGTGAGGAACTGTGCGAAACACCCGGTCTGCTGCTCGACTACCTCCACCGCGAGCCCCGGGTAGTCCGGGTCGATGAGTGTTTCCGCTGGAGCGACGACGGGCTGGCATCCGTAACCGAACATCACCACGAGCGGCGACCCGGCGAGAGTTCGTGCCGTCAGAATCGGCACATCCCGCTCGACGCCCGCCACGCCTTCCCGGTTGTAGGAGAACGCCTCATCGGCGACCTGATAATCCAACGTACACGGAACTGCGGTGACCGCGAGGCTTGTTCGGACGAGGTCGACGATCTGGTCTTGCACCCAGCCGGCGTAGCCACGGACCCTGTCCAGATGGGGAGATGGGTCGAGGATGTTGTAGAGGGTGTACGCCGTGACGTCGGGGGTGAGGACGGGCCCGTTGTGGGTATGGGTTGCCGTGAGCACGAAATCTGAGGACGCCACCCCGAGGTTGACAATTCGCGACCGGATCGCCTGGTGGATGGCGCGTGGAAACGCCAGGACGTCCGCAGTGACGATGACACTCGGCGTTCCGTTGTCCCAAAAAACGGTGCACCGCGCGTAGAGCGGGCGATGTACACCTGCGGCGAGCCGTGGGGTGTCTGTCGCGTAGCCAGCAAGCGGGATATCCAGTTCCGGGGTGATGTCGGTCTTGCCGACCGCGACCCCCATCGGCGCTGCGCCCGACGCCTGCCCTTCGGCAAGCCACGGAGCTGCCGGAGTCGCCGCGAACAGGGCAGCAGTCGTTAGGACCGGGCGTCTAGACATGGACACGAACGTTCCCCCTTCCTACCAATGCGCTTCCTCACGCTGCACTGGCCGGGGCGCTCGTCGACTACCCCTTTTTGGGTACGGGTCAGCGCCAACCGATGCAATTGTCAGCAACCCAGATTCTCCGCTCGGATGATCTTCCGTGCACAAAGAAGTCGCGGCGACGGACGTAGCCGTTACGTGCTGAAGCTCAGGCAAGTCACGGCGTCGACCGCGCGCGGCCCTACGTCGACCTGGACCGCAACCGGGGACCAAACTCGCGGCGCAGTGCCTGGGTGCCGGCCACCTTGACCAGCTCGTCTCTTGACCATCGTTTGCCGGTGGCGTCCACGAAGTCGACCTCCAATATCTTCGCACCGAAGATCCCAGCCTTCACAGCCTGCACGAGGTCGTGTGTAGGAGCAACAGCTGGCCGCTCCGCGCCGCCAGAGACATCCTATTGCAGCTGTTGTCCTGGCCGACGGAGGTGGCTTGGCTAGGTGTCAGCGTGCCGTCGGGAAGGCGGAACAGGACCGCCTCGTGGCGCTGCGCGCCGGACTGGTGGAAGCGCAGCACCACCTTGCCGCCGGGCGCGTGCCCGACCCGAGGTGTCGGGCGAATAGTAATTGGCGTCCACCTCGATGCCGAGGGTAACCGCGTCCGGCAGCACGGGCGGGGCCAGCGGTTCGAGCTTGTTGACCTTCAGGTGGTGTCGGGGTCCGGCCACTAGTTCCAGCGTTCTTGGACGAGCTTCTGGCGAAGGTGAGGTAGGTACTTTGGTACTGAAGCTGCCGTTCGAACAGGTGGTGATGTGACGTCGAGTGTGCGCATCGGTCGATGCGAAGGCCGCCGAGCCAGCCGGGCGCCACGAGCGATGCTTGAACGGCCATGACCTCGGCGTTCCGAATCGGTCTGTCTAGTTCACCCGGGACATCCACTTTCCACGGCATCGTCAGCTCTGGCGGGACTCCTTCACAAATCGACTCGACCATGCTGAACGATCGTGGTGCAGTAGCCCCTGAGCAGCGGAGACACCACGTCGACCTCGATTCGCCACTGTCCACCGACCGGCGGAATCCGAATGGTGAGGGGTGGCGCCTCCGGGCACAGCATGCTTCCGTCGGCCCGCACCCGCGGCCAGTGCCCGTCGATCCGCAGCGGAACGGGCGAACCGTCCACGGTCAATCTGACCGCCGCGATCACGCATTCGTCCCCATCGATCCGCAACTCGGCCCGCCCAACCGAAGCCCGGACGACCTTCACGGGCGAAACCCCCGGCGGCTCGTCGAGGTCGAACATCCACAGCTGACCGGTTGCGTCCCGCGCCGCCACGAACCCCGGCTCCCCGGCAAGAGCGACGACCGGCAGCCCGAGCCGGATCTCGTGCACCTGGGTCCCGGACTCCGCCACCGACAGCCGGACCACGCCGTCGGTCCCGGCATCGACTCGCCAGTAGCCGAGGTCTGCTGCCGTTCCCGCTACGTCGGGGCGGACCCCTGCCGTCGATCTCGGACCTTTCACCGCATCGACACTCAGCGTGATTCCGTCCAGCCACAGGTACGCCTGCCGCGCGCGGACCACGAGCCGTTCGAAGGCGTGCCGCTCCTCGCGCAGATCGGGCAAGATCCGCTGGCGGACCGAGCCGTCGCCCCGCAACGCCACGTACGTTCCTTTGTGGACGAGCACATCGGTGATACCGCCGGGAAAACCGACCTCCTGGGCGAGCAGCCCTCCGCTCCCGGCAGCGTTCCAATACCGGATCGAGTCGGCCCAGCTCAGGACGAACGACGAAGCGACGTGCGCAACGCCACGCACCGGATGGATGTGCCTCCCGAGGACTGCGAGCTCGTCGGACACCGGATCCCACCGGGTCACCTCACCGTTCGCCGAGCCCACCAGGATCGCGTCGTCCGGCATCCGGGTCAGGCAGGTGACCGGGGACTCGACGTGTCTCCTTCGGATTACCTCGAGTCCGGGCGCCCAAAAGACCAGCGAGCCGTCATCACCGCCGGAGACGAAGGAATCCTCGCTGGTACAGACCACCGCGCGGACCGCGCCGCGGTGCTCGATCCGCTCCCGTCTCGCCCCCTGATCGCGGATCGTCCCGTCCGCGTAGCCCACGATCCAGCGAGCCGGTGTGGTATCCAGCGCGCCCATCGCGGTGACGCGGGCACCGCGTCCGGGGATCTCCAGGATCCGCCCCACCCGCTCGGAGACGTCGCGCCTCGTGACGCTTCCGTCGGTCCCGGCCACGGTCAGCGCCTCGCCGTGGCGCTGTGCCCGGTCGATCGGGAGGTCGACCTGCTGTCTCGGGTGCACATCGGTCCAGATCGTCCGGCCGTGCCACGCGACGTAGCCCCAGGCACCACCGTTCGCGCCGTCGATCTCGGCCGAAGTGCCGACCAGCGAGCCATCCATCGCGTACACGCCGAACCGGGTGACGACCACGGGACGGCCACGGACCACTGCGATGGTGAGCGCGGGACCGGGGTGCAGCCGGTCCTCGCCGATTCCGGTGGGCCGGAGCTCGCTTTCGGTGATCGCCCGGCGCACGCGCAGCGGCGGCCGCGACCCGAAACCCTTGACGAGGTCGGGTTCCGCCCGAACCGTGAGCCAGTCCCGCAATGCCGAAGCGAATCCGGCCGGTGGCACCTCCATGTCGGCAATCTGCGAGATCACCGTCCACAATGTCCTCATACCGGGATCACCCGCTAATGTGGCCAAATCCGCGAGCAGGCCAGCTCGATCTTCGGCGTAGCGGCGAACCAGGAACGTCAGCTGCCGGCAGAGGTGTTCGGATACCTCCGTGTCGCCAACGGCGAGCAGGTGTGTCACGGCGTTGGCCAGGCGGGTGGGACTCGCGTTGGCGACGAAGTCGGCGATTCGGCTCTTTCCGAACACGAATCGCCGCACCGTTTCGTCACGACTGTCCGCCGGGGCTCGAAGGACGTCTGCGGCTTCCGGCGCGGTCAGCTCAACGACGCTGCCCTCACCGGTGTCCTCGACCAGGCCATTGTCGAGGCAAGCTGACCAGAATACCCGCCAGGACGGCTCGACGACGGCGCAGTCGAACCACGGGTGGCGGTGCTGGGCGAGGTAGAGCATGTGCAGCAGGTGCGTGAGTTGACGGCCGAACCTCCGGCCCAGCGCAGCTCGGACATTGGTCCAGCCGGCGGTGAGCAGGGGCGGCACGTTGTCCGTGGTGACGCTGCCGGTGGGCTGCCGAGCGATCCACTGGAGGATACGGACGACGGCACGCGGACTGTTGCCGGCGAGGTCGACCAGCGCCTCGACATCGACCGATCCGACGAACGCCTGCTCGACCTCTGCCAGGTGCCGACGGACGAGGGCACGGCCCACCTCACGGGTGGCGTCGGCGGTGAAGTGCGTCACTCGCAGGGATTGGGTGGCGAGGCGATCACGGAGGTCCAGCCACCGCGTGGTCGTCACCAGGTGGTGGACGCCGGCGGGGACGTCGGCGAGGAACAGCCTGTCACCGATGACGGGGAACGCGTCGAGGGCGATGACCAGCGGACGGCGAAAGGCACCTTGACGGGCCAGGTCGTTCAGCAACCCGGTAAACGACCCGCCGTTGATGTGGGTGTACTGCGAGTAAAGCGCGCGAAGCTGGGCCAGGCACGATTCCTCGATCACCACCGGGTCGGTCGTGGCCGAGTAGAAGTGCTCGACGACGGCGACCCCGTCGCGGCGCAGCGCGTCGGTGACGGCGACGAGTACGGTCGAGGTACCGCTGCCGGGTCCACCCCGGATCCCGACCCAGGAACTGCTGGGTTCGAGCAAGTCGCGGAGCAGATCGGCGATCTCCTGGGAACGGCCGAGGCAGGGCCGCAGCCCGACCTTGACGCGATCGAACCGGAGCCCGGCCGATTCCTGCTCGTCCACGGCGACTTCGTAGGAGGCGCCCGACAGTGTTACCAGGGAAACCGTTTGGGAGCCGGTCTCCACCTGGACCGGCTCGCCGGTACGGAAGCGGACGCAGCGACTGTGCGCGCAGGCCCCGTCCGTCCATCGGACTTCGACGACCAGCGGATCGGTGTCAGGAACCTCCGGCAACTCGACCGAGCCGGGTCCTTTGGCACCGAGGACCACAGCACCGTCGAGGAGCTGTACGGGCACCGAGATCCGGGGCAGGGTCGTGGCCAGCCACGGGAGCCACGCCTGCGTCTCTCCGGCGGACAGGTCGCCCGGCGGTGCCTGGCGGTCGAGGTGGAGCATGGCAGCAGCGCGCGCAGCCCGGGAGGCAGTCCGTGCGACGACGCGGCGGGGAAAGCGACCGACCGCACCGAGCAACCAGCGAGCGACGCCGCGGGGGTCGGGTTCCTGTCGGAGCTGGTCGAGGGCGGCGAGCACCAGGTCGTCGATGTCGTCGTCGGCACCGGGCGGTCGAGTGACGTCGAGGTAGTGGATTCGCTCTTCCAGGCGCACCGACCAGTGGGCGGTCGCGTGCGCGGCCGCGATCTCCTCTACCGCGTCGCGCAAGAACGCCGTGGCCGAGGGGCGGCGGAGCCGCTCGCGAAGCAGTTCGGCAACGAGCGGGTCCAGTGCTACGGCGGTGGCGTCGCGGGCAGAGAACAGATCCGAGAACCACAAATCGCTCTCGGCGGAAGCGTCCGCGCCCGGGATGAGCAGCCGGAGCCGGCGCAGCAGCGTTGGCTCGACCCGTGCGGACAGGGCGCAGGCGGCGGCCAGCGTCACGGCGTGCGGGTTGACCGCGCGCAGCAGTTCGAGCCGGAGCCGGGCCGTCACCGCCGGACCGCCTGCCCGGCGGTCGTCCGCCGATCCCACTGCAAGACGGGTAACCGGGCTGCCCACGCCGGCCATCGCGACCGCGGGTACGGCACCAGGAAGACCACGTCCGGCGGCCAGGCGGTAGGCGGGATCGGGCTGCCCGCGCCGATCCCCAGATCGGTGGCGACCAGCACCGCGCCTGCTGCCCTCTCGGGCAGCGTATCCCGGAACGGCTCGACCCTGACGGCGTCCTGTCCGACCACCCGGCGCAGAGCAGCAGCGAGCCAACGCAGGTCGCGGCGGAACAGCCGCATGCCCGGCCCGTAGTCGACCCACAACCGAGCCCCCAGCCGTGTGGTTGGCTCAGCGAGAACCGGCATCGCGACGATAGCTTCGCGGCGAGCCAGCATCCTCGTGACCGCCGGTGTGTCCACCTCCGGGCCGGGGCACCGAACCTTGGCCAACGTCGACAGGATCGCTCGCTCGTGCCACGGCGAGAACAGCGGCTCGGCCGGCCTCGGCGCGGGCGCTGGCGGCAGCAGGTTGTGCACCGAACCGCGCAACGGCCGCGGTGGCGCGGACACGGGTCCCTCCACCAAAGTCACTCTGACCCGCCGGACCGGTCGGGGATCCCCCTCCGCTGTGTGCACGTCGGCGCCGGGGGACGCGGCAGTCGCGCTCGGGCTCGGCGCCATCGGAACGGGCAGCGGGGTCATCGGTTCCAGCGCAGACAGAGGGTCGGAAAGCACGACACCGAGCATCGCGGCGGCGGCTCGCAGGTCATCGCCGTCGAGTTCCAACGTCCCGGCGGCACGGATCAGGTCGGCCAACGGATACATGTCAGCGCAGCTCGAGTGCGGGTTGCTTGCTGGTCGTCGACTCGAGCACGGCCTCCCACAACGGGTGACCGGGCCGCACGCCCAGCTCACGGGCGGCGGCGACGGCGTCGAGGTACTCCGCGACGCTCACGTCCGCCGGTCCTCCGGTCTCCGGCCCGAAAGCGTCAGTGACCTGGCGGTAGAGCGCAGCATCCGGACCGAACCGCACCGCGGCGATCTGCCGCAGCCGGGCGTGGGTGGGCATCGACAGCGAGTAAACGACGCAGCGGCGGAGGAATGCCTTGGGCAAGTCGCGCTCTTCGTTCGTGGTCAGCACCACGAGCGGGGCCGAGGCCGCTTCGACCAGGTCACCCTCGTCCGTCCGGAACCGGTAGAGGCCGAGCGGCTCCAGCAGGTCGTTGGGCACGTCGGGCTCCGCCTTGTCGATCTCGTCGAGCAGGACCACCGCGTTCTCGTCTTCGGCGCCTTCGTTGGGATCGGCCCGCCGGTGTTCGGCAGCCGTCACCGGTGAGTATGCCCACCAAAGCACACCGGGTATCAGGTACTCCCGGCGCGGCCTGGCCTGGTGGGCCGACGCGTCGGAAAGCCGGGCCACCTCGTCGACCTCCCAGAGCAGGTCCTGCGCCCGTGTGCGCGAGGAGACGGTGCGCGGGTAGAACCGCCACCCGAGGTGCATAGCAACGTTGCGCGCGAGCGCACTCTTCCCCGTGCCCGGCCGGCCGCGAACCAGCAGCGGACGCCGGGTCGCGAGCGCTACGTTCACCGCGAGCACAAGACCTTCTTCGTACACATAGCTTTCGACGGCCGAGCGGTCGGCGAGCGGCTCGAGTGGTGCGGGCTCCGGCACCAGCGGCGGGTCGAAGATCTTCATGTAGTCGTTCATCCGATCAAGCCCTTCATCTATTCGAAGCCCGCTCGATCTTGCGGGTGATCTGGCGGTACCGGACGTCGGCGGCCAGTTCGGTGACGTCGTCCAGGGACGGGCTCAGCTCCAGCAGCGCGGAATTCCGCCGCAACGCGGCCGACAGCGACCGCCCAGCCAGCGCGAACATGCACGGAGCGAATTCGCGCCGCAGTGCCTCGACGAGGCCCGTGTCTGCGATCGTGGCCGGCAGTACCAGCAACAGCCGGCGGCCGATCCGCGCGCGGACCTGGGCGCCGGACTGCGCCCAGGCTGCGTCGATGCTGTCCGGGTCGTCTTCGTCCACGAGCACCCCGTCCCGATCCAGCAGGCTCCAGCGCGCGGCAGTGACCAGCCGGCGGGGCAGTCCCGTCTCCGCATCGGTTTCGGCATCCACAATGGACACCGGGATGACCTCCCAGTGCTGGTCCACGGCCGCACGACCGGCGTGCAGCTTGACGGTGAGGTCGCAGGCCGCGGGGAGGTGGACGACCCGCGGTTCTTCGCAAGCGCGTTCCCGGGCCAGCTGGATCGCGGTATCCGGTTCGACGAGCGGGCGCTTCGCGTACCACGCGAAGGAAGCCGCACCGGAGAGCAGCCGAATCGGCTTGGCCGGCGACCTGGTCGCCCGCGCGAGCTCTTCCAGGGCGTTGCCGAGGTCTTCCAGATCGATGTTCAGCAGTGCCAGCGCCGCTTCGTCGGCGGCGAGCCCTTCTGGTGGCGAGTTATCCAAGGCCATCAGCATCGACCGCCAGACGACCGGACCGGCGTCGTCGAGGTCGACGGCCAGCAGTTGCAACACCCACTTGAGCCGCCGCCGAGCCCCGGCGAGCGTGACCACGTCGGCGGCGGCTTCCTGGTTAGCGGCTCGGACGTCGTGCCCGGCGGCCGCGAGGACGTCGAGAATCGTGCCCGCCGGGATCAGTGCCCCACCGAGATCGAGTTTCGCGTCCCGGGTCTGCGCGAGCATGCCGACCAGCTCTCCGGTTCGTAGGTCGATGGTGCCCGCACCGCTCGCGCCCGGCTGCACCTGACTGCCTTTGGTCTTGACGAACACGTCGGTGGTCCCGTCGCGGACCCGCTGCCCCTCGCTGACAAGGTCGAGGTGATCCCAAACCGGCAACCGCACGATCAGGGGGCAGCCGTACGCGTAAAGCTCGCGGCCTGCTTCCGGGAAGGTGCTTCCCACTGGGATGACCGCACAATCGGCGACGTCGACAGAGAGCAGCGCGACGTCCGGGTAGGCGAAATTGGCCTCGGCACCGGTGTCCGGCTCCCGGACCAGCAGCGTCGCGTCGTACTCCTCACCACGGTACTGAACGACATAGCGGCGCCCGGCCGGAACGACGTGCGCACACGTGACCACTTTGCCGGGAGCGACGAAGAAACCCGTCCCGATCGACGGCGTGCGCCCGTCCGGGTCCACGGCCAGAACCCGGACGGTGGCCTCGATCAGGTTGTCGCGGTGGCGGGTCGCCAGGCTGCGCACGGCGGGCTTCAGTCCTTCGCCCACTCCATGGTGATCTTGACTGACCCTTCGGCTTTGCCGTCGGCGAACATCGCGGTGATCTTGCCGGCCTCTATGGCAAATCCCACCGAGAACTCGACCGTGGTCTTCTCCGGTTGCATCGCCTTCAGCGCCTTGCGCAGCTCACCGGTGAAGTCCTTGATCGAGTCCAGCGCGCCGGAGAGGCTGGGCAGCCCGGCAGCGATCTTCTGCTCTCCCCCACCCTCGCCGATCGCGTCCAGATCCACGACGGGCACGACAACGGTCTGGCCACCCGGTGTCTCCGCCTGCACCAACATCGTGTCGGCCATTCCCACGCTCCTCCGGTCGCAATACGAGTCGTACGCGCGGGGTTCGCCGTTACCGAAACGCGCGGCGCACGGCCGAACTCGAAATCGCCCAAGCCTACCCGGAGCGGCCCAGTGGCGACAGGTCATCGAGGACACCTCGGCGAAACGCTGCGCTTGCAAGACCTTGCCAGCGACCTGCTCGTGCTGAAACGCCTGGACGCCGCCAGCCTCAACCTTGAAGACACCGTCGACCTGGTAGTCCTCATCACCGAGGAGACCGACAGGCCGACGCCCGCGGAACTCACGCTCACTCGTGATGTTCCGCCGCCCGGAACGGTGCACGTCCGCGGCCAACGCGCACTGCTGACGCGGCTTCCGGGCAATCAGCTCGAAAACGCCGAACGCTATGCCGAGCGCAACATCACCATCCGACTCATCGCCATCAGAACCGAGGCCATCCTCGACGTCGCCAACGACGGACCCGCCATTCCCGCAGCCGAGCGTGAACGCATCTTCGACGCGTCACCCGCCTTGACTACGCCCGCACCCGCGACACCGGCGGCACCGGCCTCGGCCTGTCGATCACCCGCCGAATCGCCGCCGCCCACCACGGCACACTAAGTGTCGATGAGATCGACCGCGGTGCACGCTTTACCGTACGCATCCCACTCACCACAGCCGACATCCCCAGCCGAACTGACCAGCTCGAGGGCCTGTAAACGTTCGTTTCACTCAGCCGCAGCGGCGTCGTGACAGCAGCTCCGCAAGGCCGTTCACGATCGTGGTCTCGACAGCACCGTCCTGGCCATGGCTGCGGAAGTGGCCGATCAGGCCGTAGCAGCACATCGCACCACCACCGATCTGCGGGTGATCGGGCGACCAGCCGCTGGCGTACTGCCACGCACCACCGGCGGCCAGGAGGTCGTCGGTGGGCAAGTAGGCCGGTAGCTCTCCGGCGTACCCGAGCACCCAGACCCCGTCCGGGCCGCCATGGCGCTGCCGGAGCCGAGCCGCGTAGCCGGCCACCGGTTCACCGCTCATCATCGCGATCCGCAGCGGCTCCCCACCGGTGAAGACCCACCCTTGCAGCGGCACCACCACGCCGGTGGCGTACGAGCCGTCGTCGATCTGACCGATCATGATCTCCGCGTGCCGGCGCATCCACCCTGGCATCGCCGTGTTGGCCTGGCGGGCGGCGAACTGCCGCCGAAAGCCGTCGAGATCGGGCGGAAGATCAAGGGGAACGTCCAGCTCGGCATAGGCACTCTCAACAGGCCCCGACACCGGCCGCCCGGGCGACGCCACGGCTCCGACGACCGCCTCGCCGAGCCCGGCACCGGCCGCCTCCACACCGACCCAGCTGTTCACCGGTTCCGGATTCTGATCCCCGGCCGCGCCGGGCAGGAACTGCGCGAACGCCCCGGTCGCCTCTTCGATTCCGGCGATCGCCCGCCCCGGGTAGTCGGCATCGAACTCGGCCAGCATCGGCGCCGCGACCGGGTGACACCCATAGCCGAACAGGACCGCCAGCGGATCCCCGCCCGCAGAGCGGGGCACCAGCACCGGCACCGGCGTCTCGACCTCGGGCATCGCTTCTCGGTTGATCGAGAACGACTGACCCGTGACCTGGTAATCAAGCACGCACGGGCGCGCCGGGGCGGCCAGGGTATCCCGCACCAGGGCGACGACCCGCTTCCCGACCCACTCGGCGTAGGCGGTGATCAGGTCCAGCTGCTGCGAATTGGTGATGTTGTACAGCGTGTAAGCTGTGACGTCCGCGCTGACCACTGGCCCGTTGTGTGTATGCGTGGCGGTCAGCACGAAGTCTGCGGAGCCGACACCCAGCCCGACCACCGCCGCCCGGATCCGCTGGTGCAGCCGGCGCGGAAACCCGAGCAGATCAGCCGTCACCAGCACAGACGGATTCCCGGCCATCCACAACACTGTGCACCGGACCGTCAACGGCGTACACGTTCCCGTCGCGATCCTCGGAGCATCGAGACCGTATCCGGCCAACGCGATACCGGGCGGTGGCGTGATGTCCACCTTCCCGGTAGCCACCCCAGTCCGGATCGTCGGCCCCATGCTGTCCCCTCCCAAGATCCCCCTCTTTCATCACGCGGACCCCGGTGTCGCCGGAGGACTCCACGAGCGCGGCGCCACCGACGAGGCCGGATACTGTCTCCGGTACGCGCACTTGGTGCTGGAGGCGGTCACGGTCACAGCAATTATCACCGGACGGCAACTCTACGGGCACTTGACGAGCGCAATAGGGTGTCGCACATGCTGGTCCACTGGACCGGCTTCGCGCGGTCACGCTGGACAAGATCCAGCCCACCAGCACTGGATGCGGCCATGCAATCGGCTTCCTCGACGGATCGCTCACCATCGTCGGCCTCGACTTGACCGCGACCTGGGCCGAAGCGGACTGCCCGGACAAATAGCCGGCCCGCGCTGCGGATTCGTCCTCATTCCACACCCAGGTGCCGAAGAACGTCTCGAGCGAACCGGGAAACTCCGTATTCGTTCTTCGAACCCCAATCCGTCTCCCAGAACGACCCGTAGACCAGCACAAGCGCTCGCTTGGCCCGGGTGAGCCCGACGTAGAATGAACGGCGGTCCTGCGCCAGTCGGTCCGGGTTCGGCTCGGGGTGCACGCGCAACCGCCGAGACCACCGACGTCCGGGCATGATGCCTTCGACCAGACCCGGCAGGATCACTACATCCCACTCGCGGCCCTTCGCGGAATGGTAGGTGGTCAACGTGACCTTTCCGGCCCGCAACGCGCCAGCGGCGATGTCCCGCACTTCAAGGCCATACGCGCTGGCCGCCTCTCGGAACTTTCCCAGAGCTTGCTGGTCTCGGACGGCGGAGCTGCCTGCGGCGATAGCGTCTAGCTCGAGTTCCCGGATCAGGTCGGTCAGCCACGCGTGCAGTGGTGGTTCTTCCGACCGGAAGCCGTTGAGCAGGCGGGCGAACTTCCGGTCGGCGGCACGACGGTCGAGCGGTGGCAGCCCGGCGGCTTCGCGTACCGGAGCGTATGCCCGTACCAGGTCGCTCAAGGTGGCGACCGAGGTCGCGCCGGTGTTCGGGCCCAGTACAGTCGGCTGATGTCCGGCTACGGCGCGGGCCGCGCAGTCGCGAACGAAGTCGGCGAGCTCACCGCTGGGCAGCCGTTCGTCGCGTTCGTTCACGTAGGGAATGCGTCCGGCGTCGAACTCGGCGATCAAGGCAGACAGCAAAGGTCCTCGGGCGGGGTACAAGACCGCGATGTCGTGGCCGGCCACCCCACTCGCGAGCAGCGCGTCGATCTTGCCTGCCACGATCGAGGCGTGCTCGTCGAGCCCTCCGTCGACCATGATCGGCTCGATGGCCCCGTCGTCCACCCGACCGGCCACCGCCCGGTAGGTGCGGGGTTCCCGGAGGGCGGCGTGGCTGGCCGCGACGATGGCTTGGCCGCACCGGTAGTTCACCCCAAGGGAGTGGTCGCGGAAGTCGCCACGTGCGGCCAACTCGTTCAGGTACCGCGGATCGGCACCGGTGAAGCCCATTACGGACTGATCGGGGTCTCCGAACGCCGCGATGCTCACGCCTGCCGCGTCGTGCAGGGCGAGCACGAGCGCGTGCAGGACCGGCCCGAGGTCCTGGTACTCGTCCACCACCAGCCAGGAGTACCGGGAGGCGAGTAGTCGGCCGACGGCGGGGTGCTCGCGCACGATGCGCAGCGACCGCGCCACCATCGCGTCGAAGTCCCACCGTCCGGCGTCGAGCAACCGCTCGTCGAACAGCCGCGCCGAGGCGACCATCGGACTGGTGTCCTCGTCGCCGATCAGCCCGGCGGCGAGTTCCCGACGTAGCTTGGTGATGGTGGCGGTTTCGTACTGGGCCTGATTGGACAAGCCGACGTCGTCGAAGCAGCGCTGGAGGAGTCTGACCCACTCGGCGGCCTTGTCGTCGATCACCGTCCCCTGCTCCGGTACCGGGATGCCGAGCAATGGGCCGTAGGGACGCAGGATGGCCGATAGGCACCAGCTGTGGACAGTGCCGCAGGCCAGCCGACGGCCGGGCCGGATGCCGAGGCGGTCGAGCCGGGTGGTGATCTCCCGTGCCGCCTGCCGGGTGTAGGTGATGGCAGCCACGCCTTGCCGCGGTGGCGCCTCTACCTCCAGCAGGTAGCCCACTTTCGCCACCAAGGTGCGGGTTTTCCCGGAACCGGGACCGGCGCGGACCACACTGTCCCCGTTGTGGCGGGCCACGGCTCGTTGATCGTCGTTGAGCCCGGCGAGCTCGGCGGCAAGACTCGGGCTTACCCCTGCCGTGACCGTCACGAGGACGCCGCTTCGTCCGATCCGTTGCGCGCCTGGCAGGGACGCTCGATCAGGCCTCTGCCCCGAACACGCCGCGATATTTGGTCAAGGGCGGCCAAGAGGTAGCCGTACGTTCCCAGCGCGATCAGTTCCCCAGTGCTCAAATGGGCCCGCACCGCCACCCCCGCTTCCCCATCACCGCTCGTGTCGGCGAAGTCGCGTTCGACTCCTTGCGCGATGCCGGCTCCGGCGGTCTCGACGTGGGCGGCGAGCCGCTGGGCGTACCGGCCCTTGCTCACGTGCTCGACGCGCCGCAGCACCTCCTCGCAATCGTCGGTGGTGAAGTCGTCCTCGGCGATGGCCGCCATTGCATCGTCGAATCGGTCGCGCAGTACCGATGACGTGACCAGCTCCGCGTGTGCCGCGCTCAGCTGAGCGGCCAGCAGCGGCACGAGGTCGAGCTCGAGCGTCCGGACGCCGACGAAGATGCCGTGCGGGACGAGCCGCTGCTGCTCCTCGGTGGTGTCCACGTCCGGATCGGCGTACTCGATCAGCGTGGCGATCGCGTCCATCAGCTCGTTCAGCTCGTCGCCGGGTGGCAGCAGCCGGGCCGCCCGCTTGAGCCCTGCCAAGACGTACTCCCCGTTCTGGAGGGGATCGCCGTCCGTGACGATCACGTGAGGAACCGCCAGGGCCTTTTCGCCGAGGAGGGACCGGTAGGGCGCGAAGTCGGTGCCGCCGATGTTGGCGACGATCACGCCGTGCGCGTCGAGGTCGAACCCGAGTGCACTGGCCAGGGCCGGCAGGAGGTATGCCTCCGATTGGCCTTCGACCAGGATCGCTGCCGAGCAGAACAGCAACTCGGCTCGGCTGACGTCGAGATAGCGCTCGAGGTCGGCTCGCTGGACCTGGGAGAGTCCGGCTCGGGTGGTGGTAGCTGCCACGGTGGCACCGGTTTCGTCGCGCCGCAGCAGGACGATGGCGTCGAGCCGGGTCACCGCGGCGATGTGCGAGCTGTGTGTGGTCACCACCAGCCCGGTCTCGCTCCGGAGCAAGTACCGGAACAGCTGGCGTTGCAGGACTGGGTGCACGTGGGCTTCCGGCTCCTCGACGGCCAGCACCGTGGCGACGACCGCGTCGGTGGCGCGTCGGGTCTGCAGCCGTTCCAGCAGCAGGCCGAGGTAGATCACGTTGGCGTTGCCGGTGGAGGTGTCGGCGACGCTGCGCGAGCGGTTGGGGTCGACGTAGAGCCGGATCGACCGCAGCAGGCGGGCTGGCGCGCTGGAGGCGAAGCCGAGAGTCGGGATCACGTCGAGCTGCGGCCCGGCCAGGTCGGCGAGGCGCGCGGAGAGGTCTTCCGCCACTTTGGTGACTTGCTTGTCCGTGGCCAGCTCGTCCATGACCTCCTGGATGCCCTTGGCCGCGGCTTCGAGCGCCGAAGGTGCCGGCGGATGCGCGTCCAGCAGCTCCTGGAGCGGCGAACCGCGGTAGCGGGACAGCGCGTCCGCGGCGTCGCGCAGCGCCGGCAGCACGGACAGCGACACGTCACGCCGGGCGCGCCGGGCGTCGCGGTCACCGTCCGGGCCACCGACGATGTCGAAGTCGTAGTCGTCGCGGGTGAGCGGCCGGTCGACCTGTTGCGGGTCCACTCGCGGCCGGTAGGTGTAGGCAAGGCGCGCAACGAGAGGAGTCAAGCTGACGAAGCAGCCGTCGAGCGTCGCTTCGGCTGCTGTATCGCCCTCGATATCGGTCAGCTCGACTTCGATGCGCACTTCGACGCCGTCGGCCAGCGTGCCGGGCGCGTGGTCGCAAATGTCCTCGGCCCTCAACCGTCGGGCGCTGTCCGGCAGGTCAGGGTCAAGCACCAGCCGCAAGGCGTGGAGCAGGTTCGACTTGCCGATACCGTTCTCGCCGAGAATGACCGCGACGGATGGGAACGGGGTGATTTCCAGGGCGCGGAAGTTCCTGAAGTTCTCGACCACCACCCGGCTAATACGTAACACAGCACCCTTTCAACGCCCTGACCTCGGCCACCCCGTGACTGTTAACTTCTACATTTTTCCCAGACCAACATACGGACTGTCACGCATTAGCACCCGTTCGAGTGATTGATCACCCTGCGTTCAGAGGTCAATAGATTTCTATCTCGAACGATTGTTTGTGGAGCGATGCCCCGCCTCGTAGCCCGACCAGGTCAGCCGCCACGCCGCCCCTCGGAAACCGGCCCAAGCACCAGCCGCCGCGAGGCGCCACGCCGATCCGGACTCGCCCCACAGAATTTCCCTTTGACGATCCTCATCGACGACCAGACCCTCCCAGACTCCTTCGACTGGTGGCCGCGCCGCATGGCCCACGGCGAGCGGAGCTGGTTTCGGACCCTTTCCGGCGTGTCCGCCGACAGCGGCCCGATGGGCGCCAAGCTGATCGCGGTCTCCACCGAACGGCGGCAACGGGTTGGTCACGCTGATCATCGCCCTCGACCGCGCCGTGCACTACACCCCGCCTCGCCGCTCGATTTACGACGCCGGTGACCTCGAGATCGTCTGGCTGTCATCCCGACTTCGCGATGGTCCGCGGTTCGCCGACCTCGTATACCTCGGTGTCAATCAGCGAACGGGGGTCACCGTCGGTCGATGGAAGTACCTTGCGAACCAGCCTGATCTGTTGCTCCCACCGCAGGATCCTCTGAAGGGACTGTAAAACGAGCGGTGTAACTCCCGATCATGGAAGTGCACCTGATGACCGACATGATGTCCGGCGTGGAGAACGCTGAGGACTCGAAGCCCGAGACCTGGCTGGACGGTCTGGACGAGCAGCTCGTCGCGCAGCTGGTCAGCCGCGCGAAGGCCAGCGGACTGCAGCTGACCGGCGAGGGCGGCGTGCTCGCGCAGCTGACCAAACAGCTGCTGGAGTCCGCGCTCGAGGGCGAGATCACCGACCACCTCGGCTATGACAAGCACGACCCGGCCGGCCGTGGGACCGGTAACTTCGCGCAACGGCATCCGGTCCAAGACTGTGCTGACCGATGTGGGCCCGGTCGAGATCGACGTGCCGCGGGACCGGGACGCCAGCTTCGAGCCGAAGATCATGACCAAGCGGCAGAAGCGCCTGGGCGGGGTGGACGAGATGGTGATCTCCCTGGCCGCGAAGGGCCTCACGACCGGGGAGGTCGCCGCGCGCCTGACCGAGGTCTATGGCGCCGAGGTGTCCCGGCAGACGATCTCCACGATCACCGACAAGGTGGTGGAGGGCATGGTCGAGCGGCAGAACCGGCCCCTCGATCCGGTCTATCCGGTGATCTTCATCGACGCGATCTACGTCAAGATCCGTGACGGGCAGGTCGCCAACCGGCCGATCTATGTCGCCTTGGCAGTCGCATGTGAGGGCCGACGCGACATCCTCGGGCTCTGGGCCGGCGACGGCGGCGAAGGCGCCAAATACTGGCTGCACGTACTCACCGAGCTCAAGAACCGCGGTGTCGCCGACGTGCTGATGGTCGTGTGTGACGGCCTGGCGGGCCTGCCGGACGCGATCACCGCGGTCTGGTCGCAGACGATCACCCAGACCTGCATTGTGCACCTGCTGCGCAACAGCTTCCGCTATGCCGGCCGCCAGCACTGGGACGCGATCGCCAAGGCGCTCAAGCCGGTCTACACCGCGGCCACGGATGCTGCGGCGCGGGAGCGGTTCGCCGAGTTCGCCGAGGTATGGGGCGGCCGGTATCCGGCGATCGTGCGGTTGTGGGACAACGCCTGGGCGGAGTTCGTACCGTTCCTGGCCTTCGACCCCGAGATCCGCCGGGTCATCTGCTCCACCAACGCGATCGAGAGCGTCAACGCCCGCATCCGCCGCGCCGTCAAAGCCCGCGGGCACTTCGCCAACGAACAGGCCGCGCTCAAGTGCGTCTACATGGCCATCATGAGCCTCGATCCCACCGGTGCTGGTCGCAAACGCTGGACCATGCGCTGGAAACCGGCCCTAAACGCGTTCGAGATCGCCTTCGACGGCCGCCTGGCCGCCGGACGCAAGTAGTTCCCTTCAACCCGAGTTACACCGCTCGTTTGACAGACCCCGGCCGCGCTGTGGCGAGACCGCTGCCTCCTCCATGACGTGGGCTTGTTCGACGACAACCGGATCTCCACCTTGGGGAATGTCGAGATCCTGGTGCGGGACTTCGTCCAACAGCCAGACGTCGGGGAAGGCACTTTTCTCAGCAAGCTACGTGGTCAGCTGGCGGCCGCGCCTCCGGACGCAGTGCAACTGGCAGTACGGCGCCCACCTACCAAACATATTGGATAATCACGAACTGATCACCGCTTAGGGCTAGGCGTCGCGGTTAACACTGAAATCATCGCGTCATCGAGCATCGTGCACTCGGCGACTGCACCACGATCTTTGGGCAGACGACGTCAGGCCAGTTCGTTTGACCGTGCGCCACCGGGGGCCATCTCAAGTGGCCGAAGGCCAGATCCACTGACCGCTGATGTCGAACGACAACTGAGCTGGCCGGCGACAACGCGCTGGTCAGCGACAGGACAGATAGTTTGACGCGCCCAGCGAAAGCCAGCGTCAAACTACCTGGCCCTTTCTGCGAACTCGCTATGCGTCCACCCGTTTAGGCGCCGGAGCCGTCGCACCTGCGGCGGCGACCTTACTGCAGCCGCTCCCGCTGAGGAGAAGGCTGCAGTCTGGGCAGGTTCGACCCTCGGATATATATCCGGCTCATAAGCGAACCTGTGACACCGGCCGGTTTCGGCGCCAGGCGGTTCAGTCGCCGCCTCACAGCAGTCCGACCTGATGCAGGTGGATCACCGCGGCGAGCACGCCACTCGTGCCGAGGATGGAGCCGACGAGGATCTTGAGCAAGGTCAGTGCCCGGAGTGCGCGCTGGTGGTTGGTGGTCGCGAGCGCCACTGCTGCGGCCGCGCCAGCGGCGGTGAGCAGCACCAGCGCGATAAGGGTGATCAACGGCGTCCACATGATTGTGTCCTGTCCTCGGGTCGAGAGCCCGGCCTGCCCGTGCTTGAGGAGCAGTCGATCAGCTGGGGACGGGGTCCGGCATGCGCTCCGTACGGACCCGGACGACGGGTTCGGCTAGCCGGGACGCTGTGGCGTCCTGGCCAGGGAGGATGCGGTGTTGCCGAAGGCTGGGTACGGTATCCGGTGCTGTCCGGCAGCCTTCTCCGGACGGCGATGCGGAATGCAGGGGGTGAGCGTGGATCCGACGGAGATCGGCACGCTCCCTCAGCTGGCAGCTGCCCTCGAACGGCTGCGCCATGAACGGTTGCTATCGCTGAAGGATCTGGCTGAGGCCGCCACGAAGCTCCCGGCGCGAGGCGGCCGGCAACCCGCTCTTCCGCGGTCGACCGCCAGCGATCTGCTGAACGCCAAATCCGTCCCGGAGGCCGTGACAGTGGTGACGTTCCTGGCCGCCTGCGGCATCCGCGAAGAGGAAGCGCAGCGGCCGTGGCTGCAGGCCCTGGAACGGGTGGCCGCCCAGTACCAACGGCGACCGGCGGGAGCGGTGAAGGTCCGCGATTCGCGACCGCGAATGCTGGGGGTGCACGCCGCGATCCAGACCACCCAGCCGTCCAATGACGCGCAACCCGGTCCGGATGAGGGTGAGCTGCCGGTGTACGTGCCCCGCGACTTCGACACCGACCTGCGCGCGAAGCTCACCCACGCCCGGCAACAGGGCGGGTTCGTGCTGCTCACAGGGGACTCCTCAGTCGGGAAGACCCGCGCCCTGTTCGAAGCGATCCAGCACGTAGTCCCAGACTGGTGGCTGCTTCACCCCCACGACGCCGAGGCTCTACGGAAGTTCGCCGCGCACCCAACCGGACGAACGGTGGTGTGGCTCGACGAGCTACAGGGCTACCTCGACTCTGCCGAGGGTGTCCCTGCGGGACAGGCCCGCGACCTGATCGCGGCCGGAGTGGTGCTCGTCGCGACGTGCTGGCCCAGCGAGCACAACAAACGCGTGGCACTGCCCGTCGATGACCAGCCGGACCCGTATGCCAATGACCGGCGCCTGCTCGGCCTGGCCGACGTGCTGCACGTGCCCGACGCGCTCAGCACCTACGAGCGGCGCCGCGCAGAGGACCTTGCCGGCACCGATCGACGGATTCGTGTCGCGCTCGACACTCCCGACGCCGGCTTCACACAGGTGATGGCCGCAGGCCCGGAGCTGATCCGCCACTGCAACCAAGCACCTGCCTACGCCAAGGCAATCATCACCGCAGCACTCGACGCCCGCCGCGTCGGCGCCCACGCACCCCTCACCCACGACTACCTCGCCGACGCCGCACCCGGCTACCTCAACGACCGGGAAATAGCCACCGCGACGCCGGACTGGTTCGAGTACGCCCTGGACTACGCCACCAGGCTCCTGCACGGCGCCACTGCCGCGCTCACGCCCGTTCCCGCCAGCATGGGGGCCATCGCGGGCTACCAGGTCGCCGACTACCTGCACCAATACGCCCTGCACGCCCGCCGCAACGAACACCTCCCCGGCACCGCCTGGCACGCCCTGACCCGCCACCACCACCCCGACGACACCCAACGTCTCGCCAACAACGCCGATCGCCGCGGTCGCTACCACGAAGCCCTCATGCTCTATCTGCAACTCATCAACCGTGGCGACGAACCCGCCGCCCGCAGCTTGGCTAATCTTCTGGTCAACCACGGTCAGGTGGAGGAGCTGCGCACCCGCGCCAACAACGGAGACGGGGCCGCCGCCTACCGGTTGGCTGATCTGCTACTCAAGCAGGGACAGGCGGAGGACGCCATCCAACTGCTACGCGCCCACGCCGACAACGGCGATTGGTCCATCGCCTATAGGTTGGCTGAACTCTTGGCCGAGCAGGGACAGGTGGAGCAGTTGCGCGTCCACGCGGACAATGGCAACAGGGCTGCTGCCTACCGGTTGGCTGATCTGTTGGTCAAGCAGGGACAGATGGACGACGCCATCCAACTGCTACGCGCCCACGCCGACAACGACGACTGGTTCGCCACCTACCGGTTGGCCAGCCTGTTGGTCGAACAGGGACAGATGGACGACGCCATCCAACTGCTACGCGCCCACGCCGACAACGGCGACAAGGCCGCCGCCGACCGGTTGGCCAGCCTGCTGGTCGAACAGGGACAGATGGACGACGCCATCCAACTGCTACGCGCCCACGCCGACAACAGGGACTGGTCTATCGCCGACCAGTTGACTGATCTGCTGGTCAAACAGGGACAGATGGACGACGCCATCCAACTGCTACGCGCCCACGCCGACAACGGCGACAAGGCCGCCGCCGACCGGTTGGCCAGCCTGTTGGCCGAGCAAGGAAAGCTGGAGCAGCTGTGCGTCCGCGCCGACAACGGCGACCG
>NZ_JBEXMD010000051.1:40525-40639 GCF_040610315.1 Amycolatopsis sp. NPDC004169 | reverse complement strand
GGTTCGCCGCCGACCGGCTAGCTGAACTGCTGGCCAAGCACGGTCAGGTCGAGCAGTTGCGCGTCCGCGCCGACAACGGCGACCGGTTCGCCGCCGACCGGCTAGCTGAACTGC
>NZ_JBEXMD010000051.1:0-40427 GCF_040610315.1 Amycolatopsis sp. NPDC004169 | reverse complement strand
GCTGGCCAAGCACGGTCAGGTCGAGCAGTTGCGCGTCCGCGCCGACAACGGCGACCGGTTCGCCGCCGACCGGCTAGCTGAACTGCTGGCCAAGCACGGTCAGGTCGAGCAGTTGCGCGTCCGCGCCGACAACGGCGACCGGTTCGCCGCCAACCGGCTAGCTGAACTGCTGGCCAAGCAAGGACAGTTCGAAGAAGCCGTCCAGGTGCTGCGCTCTCGCGCCGACAACGGCTCCCGGTACGCCGCCTGCCGGGTGGCTGAGCTGCTGGCCGAACAGGGACAAGTTAAGGACGCCATCCAGGTGCTACGCGCCCGCGCTGCCAACGGCGACGGACCCACCTCCCGCCGCTTGGCCAAGCTCCTCGCCGAACAGGGACAAGTCAAGGACGCCATCCAGGTGCTACGCGTCAGCGCCGACAAAGGCTACCGGTTCGCCCGCCACCAGTTGGTTAGCTTGCTGGTCGCGGAGGGGCAGGTCGAGGAGCTGGAACGCGAAGTGGCGGCTGGAACGGCAGGTGCGGTCGCCGCCCTGCGTCGCATACGGTCCCGCAGGACCGCAGACGGCGATTAGCAGATTAACAACTGAAGCGTGTGTCGAGCTACATGGATTCTGGGCTGATCCAGCCCGCTGAGCAGGTCCGGTACAGGTCTTCTGCCACACCTGACCGACATCTGCGCCAAGCTACCTGGCCGTTTTCAGTGACTTTCGGCAGAGGTGAAGGTTGATGTCGATCAGTCCTGCTAGCTCAAGGCGATCGCGGCCGGGTGGAAGTTGCGAAGAGTAAGTGCCCATTGGCCGATCGCGCAAGGGCGGGCAGCGAAGCGGCCGAGCTCTGGGTGCCGGATGCGTCGGCCGAGTCCTCCAAGGAAGTCGGTGAGGTCGGGGCGTGAGTCGTCTAGATCTTGACGGCGATGGTCCGCGGCGATCTCCAGGCGGGCGTGGCGATCATCGCGGTAAGGGCGGCGACGTCGGGGTATCGGGGTGCCAGTGTCGTGATGCCCGGCCAGGGTGCGGTGGAAGCGTTCGATTTTGCCGTTTTTTTTGGGGTCGGTAGGGCCGGGTCCGTTTCGGGGTGACGCCCAGCTCGGGGCAGTCGTGCCCGAAGGTATTCTTTTCACTCTCTCCCCCGGCGCCGTCGAAGTAGGCATCAGGGTCGAAGTCTGGGACGAGGAGCCCCCTTCCTTGACTCGGGAATACCTCGACACCTTCACATCCGAGATAACACCTACTCAGAACCCACTGCAGTTGACTTCAATTTCACCCGGCCCCAGCGATCGCTCCCTCGATTTGCCGGAGATCAGGCGTTACAAGGTCGAAGCTTATGTCATTTCACGAGAAACACGCCGCGACGAGGATTTCGACCTCGATGTCCGCGCTGAGCAATGGGTGATCCGCCTGTGGTGACGGGCCGGCGGCGCCGCGCCCGTCCAGCGAGCAGGAGCCACCCCTTGGACGCGACACGGACGGCGAACGTCGGGCTAAGCCGCGAGCGACAAGGTCAGCGGTGGCCGGTCGTTTCCCCAGCATGGATGGAGGGTTGCGCGGTCCGGTGCATGGCGATCCGGGCGCGGAAGGACTGCGCCACCGGCCCATCCGGCAGCGGAGCGGCCCACCGGTAGGACGGAGCCCGGGCCACCGCCGCTGCGACGAGTGTTCGGCCGAAGCCGAGGCGCCGGTACTCGGCCCCGACGTGGACGTAGTCGAGGGTGGTTGTCTGGCACGGCGGGCAGGTGGTCACGGTGACTCTGCCGACCTCGGTGCCATCGAGGCGCAACTCGATCTGGCCGGCCATCGTCCCGGCGGGCGGCGGATGCGCGACGAGGACGAGCCCGTCACCCGGAGCCGCATCGGCGGCGTGCTGGACGGTGACGTCAAGGTGCGCCCACTCCGCGAGGCGCCGGGCCCCTGGTTCGCAGGCTTCGTGGGCGCGGCAGACCTCGCACAGCGTGCTGTGCAGCCGGTAGCGGTGACTGAAAGGCTTGAGCCGGCCGTAGAGATCGAGCCGATGACCACGCAAGCAGACCATGAGCGTGCCGATCGCCGGCCGGACCGGGATCAGCCCGCCGAACTCACCCCGCGCCCCCGACCGGACGGCACCACCAACCTGGCCGTCGATCACGGGCCGGCTCACGATGGTCCCGGCCAGTGCGGGCGCCACCATGGGTTCGTGCGGCTCATCCAGCAACCTCCGACAGCCGACCGCCGGCGGTTGCCCCGACGGCGGCGACGGCGCCATCAGGGCCCGGGAGCTGCAGCGCCAGGTGGCGTGGGCGAGCCGCGGCCCCGCGGCCTCGGCTGGTCGCCACGACATCACGGGCATCCAGGTGGCCGAAACCGTCGTCCGAGAGGCCGCGCCACCGGCGTTTCGCGACTTCCAGTTCAAGATCGGCACCCGGCCAGGAGCCGGCAGAGATCAGGACCGCGCCCCGGTTCCGCACGCGGCCGGCCAGCCGACGCGCGAGTTGTGGCTGGATACCGCGGGCAGCGGCCGGGCCGAGCACGACCAGGTCGAACCCGTCGATCAACGCCGACACGACCGCAACCAGCTCAACCCCGGGATCCGGCACGAGCGCGAGCCGGTCCAAGTCCACGCCCAGCTCGGCGGCCGCCACCACCCCGACAGCCGGCATCCCGATGATCGCCGCCCACGATCCTTCCCGCGTCGCCTCGGCCAGCAGCGCCAAGACCAGCGCAGCCGAGCCCCGCACGGCTACCGTGCTGCCGCGCCGCAACCCACCCGGCACCAGCCCAGCCAGGGCCAGCGCCACCGGCAAGCGACCGGCGGACGCTGCCTTATCCAGGCTCGGCTCGCCGAGCTGCGCAGCCGTCCGGACACCCGGGATGGCCGCGAGCCCGGCCACCGCCTCCGGCACCCCCACCACGCACCTCCAGCACCACGAACACGCACCGGAGACGCCCACGAGGGGAAGCCGCAAGCGAACCCGAACTCATCGAACACTTGTTCGGATACTGCGAGACCCTGCACTATCTGTCAAGCCGAGCCGGTCAAGATCACCCTGCGATGACCGCGCCCGCAGCACTGAGCGCTCGACCTCGTACCAGCTGTCACCCACACGGCGACCGTCGACCTCATCGGCGTGTCCCACCTCGCCAGCGCCGCGATCGCCGAACTGCTCGCCCGCCGCGCGTCGCTACGGCTCTACGCCCCGCCGGAGACCGCCGCCCACCACGTCCTGAGCCTGGTGGAACTGGAACACCACACCAGCGATCCCGACCCCGCCTGAATCCGGCCCGCCCGTTCGGTTCCGTTGCCGGAAACGAGCGGTTGATCAGGCTTCTTCCAGACCCAGGCGACGCAACGTGCTGAGCTGGGTCATCGGGTTCGCCGGCCAGCCGCAGACACATGCGGCAGCTGACCCGCTGGTGGGTGGGGGTGATCTCGCCGCCGGCGCCGAGCGCGGACCAGCCTTGGTGGCAGGCGGGCGCGGGCAGGGTGAAGCTGTTGATCCAGCACCCAGACGACCTGGTGGGCGACGTTGGAACGGCCAATGCGCAGCCGCGTCCCGGTGAACAGCCGGTGCTGCACCCCGGCGAACTGGACCGGGTCGACCCGGGTGACCGGGAACAGCGGGAGCGACTCGCTCACCCAGCCATTATGGCCAGCAGAGTGCGCCAGGATTCGTCGATTTAGCTGGCACCATCGCGGCGGTTGCGTGGCTCGGCTGTTCACGGGGCCGGCGGCAAAGCGGGGGTGGCGTTACTGGCCATCGGCCAGTAACGCCACTCCATGACGCGCCGAGCCTGAGGCCATCCTGATAGGCGAATGAGGTGATCAGCCGTTCCAACTTGGGTCGGGCGAGCAGGACGCGGCGACGGGTTGGGCTGGGCGTGAGTGCTCCCGCCCCGGCCAGGTGGACGGACACCAGCGGGCAGCTGCACCGCAAGAACGGTGCCCTCGACATCGCCGGCCCGCCGGTGGACGGCACCGGGGAGCTCGCCGCCGCGGTGTCGGACCACCTATCGTGACGCAGGAAGCCCGCGCCACGAAACGGTGACCAGCACCACGGCCACGGCCACCCGCGACCAGCGAGAACCAGAGCGCAGTGCGCCGCCGCGGTGGCACCGGGCCACCATGATGCCTCCCCCGTTCCCGCCGCGCCGCCTATGCTCAGGGCACTCCCATGGCTGACGCCAGCTTCGCGAGGTCGTCGCGCAGGCCAGGCACGGCGTCGTCGCCGATGCAGCCGGTGGAGAACTCGACGTAGAGGTCACCGTCTTCCCCAAGCCACCGAGCACGATGCCGCCGAACGGCGGCTGAGCGAGCTGTACCTCAAGGCCGTCGAGCAGCTCGGCTCCCCGCAGGCGGCGGTCCGCCACAGCGGCCTCTACGCGCTCGAACGTGTCGCCCAGGACAATCCGCCACAACGCCAGACGGTGGCCAACGTGATCTGTGCCTACCTGCGCAACCCCTACACTCCGCCGGCGGAGACCGATGAACGCCGCCCGCTGGGCGTCCGGCGCCCGCTCCCCGCAACTGCAGGAACGGGAAGTTCGCCTGACCGCGCAACGCATCCTGCAGCGGCATCTTCACCCCGGCCCGGATCCCGGCAACCAGCACCCTGCCTTCTGGTCCAACACCGAGATAGACCTCACCGGCGCCGTTCTCATCGAGTTCTCCCTGGAAGGCTGCCTGGTCGCCATAGGGATCTTCCGAAACGCGACTTTCACCGGCGGCGCCCGTTTCGGCGACGCGACCTTCAACGGCGGAGCCGAGTTCGACGGCGCGAACTTCACCGGCGGCGCCCAGTTCGCTGGAACGACCTTCGACGCCGGCGCTCGGTTCACTGGGGCGATCTTCTCCGGCCACACCTATTTCCAACGGGCGACCTTCACCGGCAACGCCGACTTCGATCGGGTGCATTTCACCGGCGACACCTGGTTCGATGGTGCGGTCTTCACCTGCAACGCCGCGTTCGCCGGTGCGATCTGCACCGGGTACGTCCGGTTCCACCACGCGACCTTCGGCGGTGACGCCCATTTCGAAAACGCGGCCTTCCTCAGCGATGCCCGGTTCGGTCGGGTGACCTTCACCGGAACGACCCAGTTCGTCCGCGCGACTTTCGACGGCCCCGCCCAGTTCGGCGACGCGACCTGCACCGGCGACGTCCGGTTCAGCGGAGCAACCTTCAACGGCCTCGCCCAGTTCGACAACACGACCTTCTACCGCAGCGTCGCGTTCGTCGGTGCGGCCTTCAACGGCAACGTCTGGTTCCGCGGTGTGACCGTCGGTCACACCGCCCAGTTCATGAGAACGACCTTCACCGGCGAGGCTCGGTTCACGGGGACGGCTTTCGCCACCGAGGCCAACTTCGAGGGGGCGACGCGCCGAGGCCGGACCTTCAATCCCGTGCAGCGCGATTGGCGTCGCCGGTGTCGAACGACCACACGATGCGGCCGTCGTCGGCGACGCCGCGGTGGGCAGATGCAGGGCCTGCAGATCCCCGAGGTCGACGACCCCTGGATCCAGCACGCCGACCGCCTGCCCGCCGCGGTCAAGGTGTCCGCGCGCATCTACGTCCGGCGCCCCGAAGAGGTCGCCGGCGAGCTGCAGCGACAGATGAACAAGGTCCGCTCGCAGGTCAAGCACTACACCGACGAGCACGAGCTCGAGCCGCCGCAGTCGCTGTCCCGGCAGGCCGGGCGCGTGCTGGAGATCGACGACGAGATGACGTCGGGCTTCACCGCGCTCGCCACCCGCGTCCGCTCCTGGTGGCGGCTGGCAGTGTCCGGCCCGACCGAGCGCGACACGCTGCGCCTGGCCCAGCAGCTGCTCGACCTCTACGAGGTCCTGATGGCACCACGGGCGGAGGTCGTCGAGGAGCCGGAGCCCGTCACCGTGTGACTAGTTCTAAAACTGACAGAGGTTGTTGACAGTCTGGGCTCCTGATCAAGGGAGGCCCATGGCTGAGCGAGTGTGGAGTGAGAAGGACCTGGTCAGGCGCGCGAACCGGCGCCTGGCCGTCCTGCGTCACGCCGAAGAAGTCAGCGGCAACGTCGCGGCGACCTGCCGCTACTACGGCATCAGCCGCACCGTGTTCTACCGGTGGAAACGCCGCTACGAGGACGAGGGCATCGACGGTCTGAAAGACCGCTCGAGCGCGCCGCTGCACTGCCCGACGATCACCCCGCCCGAAGTGGTCGAGAAGATCGTCCACCTGCGGCATCACTACCACTTCGGCCCGTTGAAGATCGAAATGTACCTGCGCCGCTACCACGACCAGGAGATCGGCCACTCCACGATCTACCGCATCCTCAAACGCCTCGGCATGAGCCGGCTCCCGGCGTCCCAGCGCTACAAACGCCACCAGCAGCGGTGGAAGCGGTATGAGAAGCAGCGACCCGGCCACCAGCTGCAGATCGACGTCAAGTTCGTCGAGCCGATCACCACCGACGCCGGCCGGAAGAAGCGGTACTACCAGTACACCGCGATCGACGACTGCACCCGCCTGCGGATCCTGCGGATCTACCCCCGCTCCGATCAGAAGACCGCGATCCAGTTCCTCGACTACGTCCTGTCCCGACTGCCGTTCCAGGTCGAGAAGATCCAGACCGACAACGGCGCCGAGTTCCAGTCGGCGTTTCACTGGCACCTGCTCGACCAAGGCATCGGGCATATCTACATCCGCCCGGCCACCCCGCGGCTCAACGGGAAGGTCGAGCGTTCGCATCGCATCGACGCCGAGGAGTTCTACCGCCTGCTCGACGGTGTCGTCCTCGGCGACCTCGGCGCCTTCAACGACAAGCTCAAGGAATGGGAGGACTACTACAACTACCACCGCCCTCACGGGAGCCTGGCCGGCCAAACCCCGTATGAGAGGCTGCTACAGAAGACCCAACACCCATCCCAGGGTGTCAACGACCAGAAGCAGCAGCACAACTAGTGCGTGGGTGGGGTGGGCGGCGCCGTCGCGGCGGGCGACGGCACCGGGGGGTGGATCAAATCCATAACGAATGGCTGGAACCCGCCGATAATGATCGTCGCCACCCCGCCGGCGAGGGCGACGGCCACCGAAGAGCCCCATGCGCTCAGCCACCAGAGGTTGTGCACTTCGGCCAGCCGCGTGGAGCTGGTGCCGAATCCCCTGAGGACCTTGCGGTCGGCGAGCAAGCCGAGTGTCATCAGGACCGCAAAGTCCTGCGCGACGCCGAGGCCGACCTGCCGCCAGTCGGTGCTGCCGCGCCCGACCACGCCCTCAAGCACGGCCGTGACCGCGATGGCGACGAACAGCCAGGTGGCCTTCGCCAGCCCGGTGGGGCCGCGGAACAGGGGGAAGAAGTACCCGAACACGAATCCGAACCCCGCCCACGTGAGCATGAGCGGGCCGACGGCCGTCAAGACGGTGAGCACGGGATATGGATCCTGCGGCAGGATGTCCAGCCGCGCGCCCAGCAAGCCGAGCAACGTCCACGGTGCGCCCAGCGCGGCGCCGACGCCGGCACACCACCCGGCGCGTTTCCACGGACGGCGGCTGTGCAACGAGCCGAACACCAGTTGTTCGGTCGGGATGCCGAGCAGGCCGGTCGTCCTGGTGCTGAAGGCGTGCTGTTCGAGCTCGGTCACCCGACTTAGACCGGCCTCAAACCCGAGGGAGCCGTCGGCGACCTTGTCGCGGACGTCTTTTCGCGCGCCGGATAGGGCCCGGCGAGCAGTGCCCGCGGCGGTCAGCTTTTCGAGGACGCGTTCGCGCCGCCTGCAATCCGTGGCGAGGACCGCGGACGCGTTCGGCACCTGTGACAGGGGGAACAACGCCCAGGCCAGCAGGCCGGCCCCGGCAACTACGATCGGCGAAGGCGAGCTCACCAGTGAGTAGCCGGTGATCGCCAGCAGCGTGGCGGCGATGCCGATCGAGCGGTGCGCGTGCAGAGTAGGGAGTGCGGTCACCGGCTGGATTCCCAGCTGGCGCACCGCGGTCACCAGGGCCACCGTGAGGACGAGCCCCAGGATGCCGTCGAGCCGCAGGCCGAAGGACAGCAGGTCGTTCCAGCCGGTGGTGCCGTCCGGGTAGCGCCACGGGATCGCGACGGCGAGGCACACCACGGTCACGGCGACGGTCGACGGGCCCTTCGGTGCCCAGTTGAACGCGCGTCGCACGAGGAACCCGGCGCCCAGGGCCAACGCGGCCCCGGCGGCGAACAGGACGGTCAGCCTGCTGGCGCCGGGAAGCGCGCCGGTCTTGTACTGCACGGTCGCCAGCGTCGCCAGCGGCAGGCTGATCGCCGCCGGGAGCAGGAAGCGGCCGCGAAACGGGCCGGGCGCCTGACCCAGCCGCAGCAGGATTCCTTCCGCCGCCAGCCCGAATCCGCCGAGAACCAGCAGCTCGACGGCGACGACGCCCACCATGGTCCCGGGCGACCAAGGCTCATCGGCCAACGCTGTCGCCCAGACCGAAGCCGCGGCGGCGAGAAGGGTTACTAACGACAGGGAGGCGAACGCCGGTTTCGACGGGCTGGTTCCGGTTTCAGCCGGTCCCCGGAACCACCGGGGCGCCATGCCGAGGGCCAACGCCGTCAGCACGATGATGGCGCCGTTGACGGCCGAGTAGCCCGTGGTATCCCACCCGAATAACCGGGCGGGAACCAGGCGCCCGGGTGCTTTCGAGGTCAGCGACCACCACAGACCGCTGGTGACCGACGCCAGCTGGCTCAGCCCGACGATGAGGCCGTGGAGCCCCAGGACGAAAGCCGACAGCCGGGCGAACCGTTTCCAGGACTCCCGCCGGGCGACGGTTCCGAGCAGGCCGGAATACTCCGCCAGGTGGAGCAGCAGCCAGGCGACCGCAGCAAGCGCGGCACTCCCCAGGTAGCCCGCGGCGGTCGTGAGGCTCCCGGCCAAAGGGGAAGTCGTGCGGAGCCATTTCGGTGCCGGTTCGGCGAAGACGTAGGGCTGCGGGGAGCCGGCTGTAAGGTCGAGCTCGAAGGACCCGGCGTCTGCGCCGAGGTCACCCACCAGCTTGCGTTCGTTCTGTTCGGTCACGAGAACCGGTCCGCGGATGCCGCCGATCTGCCGGTCCTTAGCCGTCACGGTCAGGACGGTTCGGGGCCAGAAGCTACCCGAGACGCCCAGCGTCCGGTCGGCCGGTACGGGGGGCTGTCCTGGGAAGCGCCGTTCGGTGCCGGTGAGGGTGATGACGGCCTGGACTTGCCCGGCAGCCATGGTGACCGTGGGGCGGGTCCACTCGAGTGAGGGACCCTCGTCGAAGTGGAGATACCCCAGCTTGGCGGAGATGAACGCGTCCGGGTTCGCCCCGGCCTCGCCTCGCCGCACCTGGTCGACCAGCGGATGCCGTCCGGGCAGGCTCAGCGCCAGCCGGGCCGTGATCGTCCCGTCCGTTTCGCCGATATCCGCGGCGAGCCGGGGTTCCGCGAGCCCGGTCTCGTCGGCCGTCGCCCAGCGGCAGCTCACCGCCAAGGTCGGCTCCGCCCCGATCCACCAAGAGCCGCCTGGCGGGCACTGCGCCGTGCGGGAACGCGGGGTGATCATCTGCACGACATCCAGACCGAGTGCGGCGGCCCCGGCGAGGAGCAGCAGAACGGCCGCGGTGGAGGTGAGGCGTCCGAGCAGTCGCCATGGAGAGGGGAGGTTCTGGTTCCCGGACATCACGACCTCGCGGGCGTAGGTTTCCACCTGGCCTGCGAGTAGTCGAAAAGCGGGGTCCGCTCGTAACGGTCTTTGCCGAATCGTGCCTTTGCGATCATCGCGACCGCGTCCGGAAGCCGCGGTCAGCCCCGATTCGGCGTCGAAGTGGAGTTTCAAGGTGATGCGGTACCGGTCGCTCCGGTACGCCGAGCGCGTCAGCTCGACCACGCGGTCCGTTGGTGTCCCTCGTCAGCTGCTCGATACTGAGCTGGAGCCGGTCGGCCTAAAGGAAGCCCTGCCGGCCGACGTCGTCGCCCGGGTTGGTCGGGCAAGCCCTGACGTCAGCTTGCCCGACCAGTGGTCGGTGTCAGTAGTAGCGCCACGCGGCGCTCAGTAATAGCGCCATGCGGAAGAGGCTCCGTAGATTCGCCAGGGCGCGGAACTGCTTGTATCGGACCCAGGCCGGGTTCTGCCTGATCACCTCGCTGGTGTCGGTGACGGTGAGCCCGACGACCACCCGCAGCACGACGACTTCCCGTTCGCTGTCGGAGAGCATGTCCAGCATCCGCCACACCTGCGAGACAGCGCCGGCGCGTTCGCTCGGGCAGCGCCGCGTGCCGGCCAGCCGGTTCTGCACCGGCATTCGCATCCGCAAGCACGACACTGGGCGATGAGCGAAAGCAAACTCGGCGTCGGCGGCGTCCTCACCGACCTGCCTGTGCTGTGGATCAACCACCAGGCCCGCAACACCGACGCCGCATACAAGCCCGTTCAACTGGCGGTCGCAGCCCGGTGCGGGCTGACGGTCGCCGACACGCTCGTCACCAACACCTCGGCCGCCGTCCACCGGTTCGCCGCCGAAGGCGCAACAGTGACCAAAGCGTTCGGCGCGACAGCGATCATCGAGGACGGCGGCCGCAAGACGACCTTGACCCACCTGCTCGACGCCTCCGACCTCACGGACCTTCGCGGCGTCGAGGTGAGCGCGCACCAATTCCAGCGCTGGATCCCCAAAGCCTGCGAGGCGCGTCTCATCGTCGTCGGCGACCGGATCTTCACCGCCGCGATCCACGCCGGCAGCGCCGCCGGCTACCTCGACTGGCGCAGTGACTACGGCGCCTTGCGCTATGAACGCATCGACCCGCCGTGCGACGTGGTCGCCGGTGTGCTGGAGTACTGCATCGCGTTCGGCCTGCGCTACGGCGCCTTCGACTTCCGGCCCGACGGCTGGTGGGTGTTCCTCGAATGCAACGCCACCGGCCAATACGGCTGGATCGAAGACGCGATCAACGCCCCGATCACCGACACCCTCGCCGACCTCCTCGCCCAGGGAGCCGCATGACGGCCGCCGGCTGGCCGGAACTGGCCCACGGCCTGGCCGACCAGCTCGCCGACGACGGCGTCCTGCACTCCCCAGCCTGGCGGGCCGCACTCGAGCAGACCCCGCGGCACGTGTTCGTCCCGGCGTTCCACACCCAACGCGCCGACGGCACCTGGGCCACCACCACCGACGGCGATGACCGGTGGCTCGAACAGGTCTACCGCAACCAGCCCCTCGTGACCGCGCTCGCCACCACCACGACCGGCCACCAGGTCACCATCTCCTCCTCGACCAAGCCCGGCCTGATGATCCGCATGCTCGAGGCCCTCGACATCCACGACGGACACCACGTCCTCGAGATCGGCACCGGAACCGGCTACAACGCCGCCCTGCTCTGCCACCGCCTCGGCGACCAACACGTCTACTCCGTCGACATCGGCGCCGACCTCGTCACCGCCGCCCGCCAACGCCTCGCCAGCCTCGGCCACACCCCCACCCTCGCAGTCACCGACGGCACCGCCGGCCTCCCCCAGCACGCCCCCTACGACCGGATCATCGCCACCTGCTCAATCCCGGAAATCCCCTGGACCTGGGCCGAACAACTGCGCCCCGGCGGCCTCCTGCTGACCGACCTCAAACGCACCATCCACGCCGGCAACCTCGTCCTGCTCACACGCCACGACGACCGCCTGGAAGGCCGATTCCTCCCCGCTGGGCCGGCTTCATGGCCATCCGCCACACCGACACCGCTCCCGAAACCCACCAGCCCCCGATCAACCCCGACACCGGCACCCCGACCACAACACAGCTCGACCCGCTGCCATGGACCTTCCCCGTGCCGTGGTTCCTCGCCCACGCCGACCTCCCAGCGGGAATCGGCTTCGGCTACCGCGGCGCAGGCCCCGAATGGGCCGTCTTCACCGCACCCGACGGCTCGTGGTGCACCGTCCGAACACAACCCGACGACCACGGACAGCGGGACGTCCTGCAGAACGGGCCGACCGCAATCTGGCACCACGTCGAAACCGCCACCCACACCTGGACCCAGCTCGGCCAGCCAGGCTGGGAGCGACTCGGCCTCACCGTGTACCTCGACCGGCCGCACCGCGTCTGGCTCGACCAGCCCGACAGCCACATCCACTGGGAAATGCACAGCTGACGGTCGCGATCACGCCGAAGCCCAACCGCATCCAGCAGCGAACACACACCCGAACGCAAGGTACACCGGATGACCTTCACCAGCGAACCGCCCCTGCGGGTCGGCGCCCGCGTCCTGCTCCTCAACGCCGCCGACGAGGTCCTGCTCATCCACGCCCGCGACCCCGACGACCCCGGCCACCATTGGTGGGAACTCCCCGCCGGCGGCCAAGACACCGGTGAACAACTCGAGGACACCGCGCGACGAGAAATCGCCGAGGAAACCGGACTCGTCGTCGACGAGATCGGCCGCAAGCTCTGGACCCGCGAAAGCCGCTTCACCTACCGCGGCCGCGAGCACCACCGCATCGACCACGTCTACCTCGCCCGCACCGACCACACCGCACCGCGCACCACCACCCGGCACACCACCAACGAGCGCGCCGGGCTCATCGAACGCCGCTGGTGGTCAGCCGCCGCGATCTCGAGCTGCCACGACAAGCTCCTGCCCGCCGAACTGCCCGACCTGCTGCAGGCACTCCTCGACGACCGCTTCTCGCTCACTCCCCTGGCCCTCACCACTTGAGATCGACCGCGCCGGCGTGGACGCACCGCTGATCAGGCCGACACATCGCGATCCAGGCGCGGAACGACTGCGCCACCGGACCGGCCAGCAGCGGCGCCGTCCACCCGTAGGAAGGGGCACGAGCTACCGCAGCCGCCATCAGCGCGCGACCGAAGCCGAGATGCCGGTATTCGGTGATCGGCTCGCCGCGGCGACAGCGCCGCCGACGCCTAGTAGCTGCAGCGCGAGTTGCCGCAGGCCAGATGACCGATGCCGTCGTCAATGAAGCCGTGCCACCTGCGTTGCGAGACCCGGATCTCGAGGTCGAAACCGGGCCATACGCCGGCGGTGATCAGCGCCGCACCCTGGTCGCGGACCCGTCAGGGAGGCCGACGCACCCGGTCCGGCTGGACTCCCCTGACCGCGTGCACCTTCGACGCCGTGACGAACACCTACGAGCCGTTCCCGCGCCATGGTTCGTGCTGATGGCCAGCGCGACGCGGATCGTGTCGACACGCCCGAGCCACGCCTCCCCCGGGCGCACGGGATTGTCGGTGGTAACGCTTACGCTCTCAGGGGGAGGGCTCCCCCGAGCGGAACCTGCAGGTCCGTAGCGGTGCGAGACGTCCGAGACGAAGGGAGAGCCGATGAGCCTGGACGAGGCGTTCGACGAGTATCAGCAGACGGTCGATGCCGACCCTATCCAGGTCAAGGAGGCACGGGCCCGCCGCGACACGTTCAAGGCCGCCCTCGGCGCCGAGGGCGACGTTATCGAGGTATGGGGATCGGGCTCTTTGCGTCGCAGCACGCACACCGGACCGCTGATCCACGACGTCGACCTCGTGGTCGTGTTCGACCGTGATGACCACCCCGGTTGGGGCGAGCCGAGCAACAACACCGCCGCCGACTCGCTCGATGTGCTGCAGGAAAAGATCACCAGGTTGCTCGGCAACAGCGGCACGGTCGAGAAGCTGGTCCGACGTGCCGATCCGCGCCCGCACGCCGTGAAGTGCTTCATCGACCTCCCCGGTGCTCCCGAGGGATTCACCGTAGATGCGATGCCCGCGCTGAACGACAACGGCATGCTCCTCATCCCCGAGATAAACGACAACGACACCTCGCTGTGGATCCCTGCCAACCCTCAATACCTGGTCCGCGAGGTCGCCCAGCGCAGCTCGGACTGGGACTACTTCCTCCGGCTGGTGCGTGTGGTCAAGAAGTGGCGCAAACGCACCGAGGTGCAGGGCGAGGTCAAGTCGTTGGTGATGGAGGTTCTCGCCCTGCACCACCTCCCCGTTGACACCCGGCCTAACGCACTTCGCCGGTTCTTCACCGCGGCGGCGACCGCAGTGGGAAACGGACCGATCGTTGACCCGGCCGGTGTCTGCGGAGAGATTCAGCCCGAGCTTGACCGCGTCGGTTTGCGCGACTCGCTGCTGGATGCCGCTGACCTCGCTGACCAGGCGTGCGACGCCGCCGCCAACGGTTATACCGACGACGCGAAGAAGCTCTGGCGGGAAATTTTCGGCAGTGACTTCCCAGCACCGAAAGGCAAAGGCAACACCGGTCCCGCACTGATCACCCCCGCGGTCGCCAAGCGACCGATCAAGGACGCCCCCCAAGGCTGACGACGATCATGATCGATAAGGTGGAGTTCGCGGCAATCCCCTGGTGGGAAGCCGAACCCTCACGGTTCGCGCGAGATCAGCGCGAGATCGCCGCATCCTTTCCTGAGCTGACCTGGCACGCCGTCGGCGCCGGCGGGTGGAGCGGAAGGCTGTCCCTGTGGCCGTTGGGGCGGCCTGAACCAACTGGGCTGGTGTTCCTCCTCGGCGGACGTGGCCTGCAAGTCGAGATCACCTACCGCCAGGCGTACCCGATGGTGCCTCCGCGGATCTTTCCCGTCGATCCACGACCGGAACCCGTGGAGTGCACACAGCACCAATGGCATGTGAACGGAGACGGCAGCCTATGTCAGTTCCAGACCGACACTGCCTGGGACCCCCGTGATTCGGTCTGCGACATCATCATCAAGGCAGCGGCGTGGCGCGTCGAGTACGCGCTGATGAAGGCGGGTGCACTGGAGCAAATGACCCTGCACGGAATCGTGAGCGACTCATCCCTGGACGACTTGATCACGAGCACCGGCCAACAGCTCGAAAGCACCAACGCGCACCCAAAGGAGACCGAATCCGTGCCAAGCGCCGACGCCGAGGAGGAAGGATGACAAGCACCGTCCTCCTGCTTCCGCGCAACGGGCTGCGGCGCCTCATGGCCCTGAACGCCGGGACGTCGGGGGCGATCAAGTTCAAGCACTCGTCAGCTGACGATCTGATGTTGCTCAGTTACGTCAAGGTCGGCGAAGTCGGATACCAGGTACCTCTGGCTCCTAAGACACACCGACTCAATCAGGGTGACACCGGCGTTAACGGACTTTGGTTCCAGGTACCGGTGGAACTGCACTGCTGGTGGTACGAGCTCGTCCGGCGTGGAGATCAGTTCTGCGTGCCGCGCGACGAGTTCGTCAAGCGGCTTCCCGGCCCCTTGACCGATCCGGGCGCACTCGGCTATATCGTCCTCACGTACGCCCGTGGAGCCGCATTCCCGCCGTACGACGTCACCCCCATTCCGGAATTCGCGGCATGGCTGGTCACGCGCGATGGTGTTTCAGGTGTCAGTGTCGCTGTCGAACCAGCAGAGTTCGGTACGGGGCAGCTCGCCGCTCGTTGGCCGATAGATGACCTGGCCAAAGCGACGGTCATGGTGGTCGGCGTCGGTAGCATCGGCGGCGCAGCCGTCACGGCGCTCGCAGGCTACGGCGTCGGTCGGCTCTTGCTGGTCGACCCAGATCGACTGATGTGGCACAACCTGGTGCGCCACGTGCTTCCTGGCCGCCATGTAGGACATTTCAAGGTCGACGCGCTCCGCGAGCACCTCTCGGACCAGCGCAGCGACACAAGGATCGTTCCGTACCGCTTCGACGTCGTCGATGACGCACACGAGGTTCGCGGCCTGCTGTCTGCAACAGACATCGTTCTCTGCTGCGCCGATGGCGTTGCTCCGCGACGAGTGGTCAGCCACCTCGCACGTCGCGCCGGAAAGCCTGCAGTCCTAGCTTGCGTCCTGGACGATGGCGGCATCGGAGAGATCATCCGACTACGCCCGTACCCAGACCACGGCTGCCTCCTGTGCCGCCGCCAGGCACTCATCGACGACGGCACGTTCGATCCCGAACCAGAACTCGAGGCCGGCTATGGCACCGGTACACTACATCAACCAATGACGGCGGTAGGCTCTGACCTCGCTATTGTCGGTGATCTTGCCGCCAAGGTCACTACCGCGACTGTGCTGGAAACGGCCGGGCACTACACCCACCGTCTTCCCGGCGAGCAGCTCAACCTTGCCCTCCAAGCACGCCGCGGATGGCCCGGACCCTACGACCTCGGCTACACCGGCAACGCTCGCTGGGTCTCCACCGTCGCGCCGCCGCGTGATGACTGTCCTACGTGCGGGAAGCCGTGACAGACACCGTCCCCGCCTCCATCATCGTCGCCACGTCAGTTGTCGACACAATCGCCCACGAGGCACAAGCCTCCCGCGACGGCACCGAAACCGGCGGGATTCTACTCGGCACGACAGAGGGCAACAGCCTCGTTATCCGTCATGCCGGAGGCCCCGGCCGACATGCCACTCGACGAGCGACATTCTTCCAACGCGACCTCAACCATGCCCAGGCGCTCGGCGATCAGGCGTTCGAACGAGATCGAAGCGTGTGGGTCGGAGAATGGCACACCCACCTCGCAGCTCCAGCCGTGCCAAGCTCCCGAGATATCGCTACTTACCAGAAGTTACTCGCCGACCCCGAGCTTGACTTCGACTTCTTCGTCGCGATCATCCTCGCTGATCCGACGAATAATTGGACACAACCGCAAACAGCTACATGGTTCATTACGCCATCTGAGACCCGAGTCATTATAACAAACGGTCACACCTAACCACAAGAGTATAGTGCGACGCTCAATGAAGCCGGGCTCTATCGGTGAGTGGTTTCAGAAGTAGCCGACCACGACAAACTGTTCGATCGGATTCGACGGACGCGATCCCGGCATCAGCAAGGGCCACCTCAAAACGTCGAACACGGCCGGGACGCACCGAACCGGAACCTGGCGACCTTCTACGAGGAGATATACTCTAGGCGCGGACGGCTCTGGTCGACCTATGTCCAAGCGGTCGCCGCGCCTCCGGCTTTCACTTCCGCGCGATGACCGCCAGCAATCCGCTCGCCGGAAGGGGGCAACATTTGTCACCGATGTTACGACTCCGAACGAGAGCGTCATGCTACCCTGACAAAGACCCGAACAGGAGTGGCAGCCGCGGCGCAGCGCCGCGAACCGGTCGACACCTCCGCCACCTCGCAGCGCCAGCCGACTCGGTATCCCAAGCTTGCCAGTTCACGTGCGTATAGTCGCCACGATGCCTGGTGCCACGTCAACCTCTGCATGCCACTAAAGGCTCACATCTCACCCGACACCGTGCAGGTCCACTGGAATATGGTGGACAAAATGGCTTTCAACTACTTCCCGAATCGTTGTTATCAGCGGATATTCATGACCATCGACATGCACCGCGCTTCGCTCGATGATCTGCGACCACCTCCGCTTTCGCCGCGTACCAGACATTACCTCCCGCAGGCCAAGGTGGTTGTCAGGTATCGCACCGAGTCAACCGACCAGGCCGTCCGATCGGGCACGAAGAGGTCGACCAGTCCGTTCTGGCAGACGAAATCCTCGGCGAGGTCGAGGTTCGAGGCCAGCCACGACAAGGATCGGCGGTAGGCCGACGGCAGCGTGGACTGGCGGTACTCGTTGTCCGGTACGTTGTAGAACAGGCACTCGATGAAGTAGGACGACATGACCTTGGCCTGTTTGTCGGCCTCGATGTCCATCAGGTGGAGCCGCGCGTTCTTCACGGCTCGGACCACCTGCTTGAAGCGCCCTCCGGTTTCGGCGTCCTTCCGGTTGCCGTTCCTCAGATGCTGCTTCGGGAAGCTGATCACGGCCGTCCCGGACTTGTCTTCGAAGTAGATGCCTTCGTCGAAGGTTTCGGCACCGCTCGAGGAGAACTTCCGGTAGTGCCGGTATTCGAGGGCGGGAACGATGTCGGCCGGGATCCGGAACGGCGAGTCCCAGTCCCGGATATCGATGCACTTTCCGCCCACGGTCACGAAGTAGCTCTTCCGCAGTGCGGAGATGACGTCCTGCCGGAACTCACGCCAGCCGAACGTCGCGTCCTCGTACCGTGCGTGGAACCGTGTCTTCTCCAGCGACCCGAGATCTCTCAAGTGCTCCTCGAAGGGCAGCTTCAGCTGCACCACGAGATCGACGTCGCTGTGCGCGGGGATGTTCGTCTTGTTGGCGTAGGACCCTTGGACGACAATCTCATACGAGTACTCCCGCAAACGGGATGACCTCTTCAGCGCGTCGCTGAGCACTTGCTTCGTCCACGCCGGCCACGGCGACCCCGGCCGCTCGGACCACTCTTCTAGCTGTTCAGGACACATTTCCGCGCTCCTTTCGCGGAGCCCGAGGCGGTTCACTCCGGCCCGGGAAGAAGAGTTCGACGTGCGTTTCGGGCCGGCCCGCTCCGTCCAGCCACCGTGCCCACTTCTCCGGGTTCCCGCCGACGATCAGCAAGACTGCCGGCGCGTCGTTTCGGGTGATTTGCGCCATGGCGGCCCGATCGGTGGCGCTCGGCTCCACCCGGTGCCAGGGGTGTGAGTGCCACATGCCGAGGTAGCCGATCAGGCCCCGGCTTCGGTACCGGAGCTGCGAGGCGAACTCGCGCTGCGTCCCGGGATCCAGGAGCAATCCCTCGGCCCAGGCCGCGCTTCCCGGCGGCAGACCGCTCACCTCGGTGATCCAGACGATCTTGGCGGCGTGGTCGACCTGGCCGAGCAGAAGGCCGCCGGTTTCGCACTCCGGCCCGCGCAGTTCCCTGCTCTGCAGCACTTCCTGCCGGATGGCCGCGAAGGCGGTGGAGGCTATTCGCGTCTGGTAACCGTGGCCTGCTTCCGGCCGCACGACGTCGTTGGTCCACTGGAGCCGCTGCGCCGGCGCGCCCGGCGAGTCGCCGTTGGGAGACCGCATGACCGTCGCGTACTTCCGTGGCGTTAGGACCCCGTCCGGGACCGGTAAGCCGAGGAGCGCGAGTGCGTCGGTGAACAGCTGACCGGCGAACCCGGCCAGATCCGCGGCGGAGCCGGCGAAGGTGGGATCGGAGCACCCGGGCTCCGGCTGGAACACCTCCCCTCGGGGGACGTCCGGGAGTATATCGTCCAGCACGTCACGCAGTCCGTCGTCTTCGCCCGCTGCCAGCAGCAGCTGACGGAGGACGTCCACCCCGGCCACCCCCGACCCGGGCAACGCGAGCGTGGCGATGCCGATCTCACAGCGGCGGCTGACCATGACGGACAGCAGAGGCGGAGGGCCGGGGCGGTCCCGCCACGTCAGCTCCAGCGCCGCGGCGACGGCGCGATTGGCCGTGGCGTCGATGACCAGGTCGGCCTCGGGCAGCCCAGCTTCGCTCCGGACGAGCTTGACCGCGTCGGCGACCGAATACCCGATCGACACGTCGGGGGACGTCCGGCGCAGCCGTTCGCCGAGGACTTCGGCCTTGGGGAACCCGATGTCGTCGTACCCGTACGGCTGGCGGACGAGCAAGCCGTGGTGCACCAGCCCTGGGTCGATCAGCCGCACGTGGCGGGCGCCACCGCGCACGCAGAACTCGGCTATCGGCGCGCCAAGGGCACCACAACCCAGAACGAGCACCCGCTTGCCCCGGAGCCAGCGGGCCGGACGCCGGTGGTCACGGCGGAGCGTGCTGCCCGGACGCTGGTCTTCGACCCGCATCCACCGCACTTCGCGCTCTTCGAACCCGAAATCCGCCCACCATGCCGCGAAGTGCGCGATACGCTCCCGGATCGCCGAGTCGGGCCGCGCCCGGCTGCCCAGCAGGATCAGGCCCAGGGGCTCCGCGCCCGGCTGCTCGGCTCCGGCCGCCGCCGCGGCGGCGGCCGACACTCGGGCCCAGTTGATCAGCGAAGCGCAGGCGGACGAGTCGAGCCCCTGGCTTTTGAGCCCGGCGAGCAGCCCCTCGAGCTTCGTGGGGTAGCTGAAGCCGACCGGCCCGGGCAGCGCGACGACCGGGGCGAGAAAAGCCCGGCCGGGCTCCACGCCCCGGTGCGCCGGATCCGCTTTGAGCCATTGCGCCGCCTGCCGCAGGTCGAGCCAGCGCCTGACCTCGTACTTGCGCCGGCCCACGCTTTCGACGACCGCACCGGCCAGCCAGATCGACTCGTCGTCTTCGAGGGCCTTCGGCAGGTTCTGCCGGACGAGCAGCCGGCCCGGCGAGCCGGCCAGGTTGGTGATCGGCGGGTCCCACGGCACTTCGGGGCCGGTGATCGTGCCCGCGGCGACGTGCTCGAACCACGTCAGCAGCCGGGTGAGCACATCGGTCATGCCGACACCGGGGTCCCATTCGTACTGGGCCACGTACAGGCAGATCGACACACCCCAGACCACGTGCGGCAACCCGCCGAACCGGCGGTGCCGGAGCAACACCCGAGGTTGCTCGAGCGGGTACAGCGGGGGTACCGCGATCGTCACGCGCTCGCGCTCGAGGAGCGGAACGCTCGACCGGCCGGACGCGGCACCGCCGCAGTTGATCTCCAGCTCGATCAGGAGCCGCTCCTCGCCCGGCGTCGGCTCACCCACCCCGACGACAGCGAGATCGCCACCGGACGCCCGGGCCAGCATCAGGAGTTCGTCGAACGCCCCCGCCTGGCCCGGCGTCGGTGCGAAGGATTTGCGGGTCATGAACCGAAGACGACCGGAGCGTGCGAGAGCCCGCCTCGGTTTTCCAGTCGCAGCTTCTCGCGGCGCAGGGGATTGTCGGGCTCCGGCGGTGGTTCGACGTGCGCCGGTCCGGGGCCGGCAGGAAGGCGGGCCGGCGTCGACAACCCGAGCGCGGCCCCGATCGGCAAGGGGCTCACGCCGGCGATCTGGGTGCGCACCCGCACGAAGTCGGGCCGGTCGAGGAGCACCCGATCGGCGGCCGCCGGGGCCCGGCCGAGTTCGGCGCGCACCGCACCGCAGCCGGAGATCCGCCCGGTACCGGCGCACAACAGAATGCCCAGCCGGTGGAGCAGGCCGTCCAGTGCGTGGAGGTGCTGCCCGGCCTCGGCGTCGAAGCACCGCGTCAGCAAGTCGGAGACGAGTGCTGCGGCTAGCGCGGGCACATGGGCCAGCCGGATCACCAGCTCGGCCGTCGAGCCGGACTGGACAGCCGACCAGAACTTCTTGATCACGACCGCCAGCGAGCCGAAGACGTCACAGCTCTCCGGCCGCCAGGCCGCCGCGACGACGTCCCACTCCAACTGGCTGAAGGAGTCTTTCGGCGAGCCGGCGTCCTGCCACTCCGCGTCCACGGCGGCGTCCCTCGCCCGGGGCCGCCCGCCTGTGGCCGGTTCGCCGACGGTCAGCCCGGACGTCTTCCAGCGCGGCGTTTCCCCGTTGGGAGCGTCCCACCACACCTCGACCACCGACGCCGCTTCGTCGGCGCCGCCGCCGTCCTGAGCCGGATTGCACGTGAGACACGTGCGACCCGCCACCTGCAGCACCACGTATTCCCGCGAAACGATTTCCGCTGCGTACTCGGTGCCGCATGACGTGCACCGGCCGGCGAATCGGGCCGTCCGCCGGCGGCGGGGTTCGGTCCGCTGCGCCACCGCTGTGCGGTACGTCTTCGCCATGATCGAATCTCCCGTGTCCGGCGCGCCGAGAATCCGGACCTTACCGTGACGGGAATGCGTTGTCCGGTACGGAAAAGATTGTCCTCGAACTGTCAAGTCTTCGGCGGTTCACCGGAGCCGTCGTCGGCGAGGGGCAGGATGAGCCTCGGCAGGGTGCCGCGGCCGGCTTCCCGGGAACGGACGCGGATGTCGTCGTGGATCTGCTGCTCCACACCGGACGGCAGCTCCTCGTGCACCAGGTCGGCCAGCCGAGGCCGCAGCTGGGCGAAGTTCTCCTGAGCCGCCGCGGAGACGAGGATCCGGGCGAGCGTCCGGGGCAGCTGCGGGACCCGACGCAGCACTTCCTGCTGGACGTCGAGCGGGCTGGAGCGGAAGAGCACGCGCAGCGGGGAACGCAGCTTGTTGGCCAGCGCGTTTTCCTGCTTTTCCGACAGCTGGGCGTCGGCGGCGGCCGCGACACGCAGCAGCACCTCGACCGCGGATTCCGGCTCGCCTTGTCGCGCGAACCTGGTGATCAGGTTGCCGAGGACCGCGAAGCTGTCGACATCGGCGGGCGCGGCTGCCGCGACGGCGAACACCTCATCGAGGTCCAACTCGGCCGTCGAACCACCCCGGCACGTCAGCCTCAGCCAGGCAGAGCGGGCGATCCTGGCGACGTGCCCGGCTGGCCGCCCACCCGGTCCGGCCACGGCGGCGGAGACCGGATCCACTTCGAACAACTGCCGCAGCATCCCGTCGACCGCACCGAACCCGGCCTTCTCGTCCAGCGCCACGTCGACGGCCAGCTCGAGGATGTTTCCGCGAGCCTGCGGCACCGGGGTGGCCCGGAAGCGCGCGGCGAGCGTCGGCTGGTCCGGCGCCTCGACCGCACCGGCCCGGTAGAGGCGACGCCAGAGGCTGGCGGCCTCTTTCTGCTGCGCCCCGCTGCCGGCGAACAGCAGCTCGACGAGTTCACCGAGCGTCGCCGAGTAGCCTCGGAGCTCCGCGAGAAGTTCGACGTCCAGGTCGTTCACGACCTCCGCCAGCGGCTGCGAGGCCTGCCGGTGCACGGAAAGCTCGACGAGCAGCCGGAGCAAGTTCGGGAAGCGGCCGAGGTGGGGCACGAGGTCGTAGCTGACGTTCTGCTGCCCGATCGGCGAAAGCACGCCGGCGTCTGCTTTCACCCGCTCGAGCGCAGCCTGGGCGATGGGGTGGCCGCCGACGGCGGCCGGGATCAGCAGGACCGCCAGGCCGTCGTCGTCGAGCCAGTCGGCCACGCGTCCGGCCGGCCGGACGCCGTCGACGAGCATCGCCAGCTGCCGCGGTTCGAGCTTCGCGTCGCGGAGCGCCTGCCGGGCGGCGTGTGCCAGCCGTTGCGGGCCCTCGGCCAGGCTGTTCCCCGGCGCGGGAAGGCCGTCGAGCAGCCCGGTGATCATCGGGACGGCGGCGACGGCCGGGGCCTCGCCGCGCGCCGCGGCACGCAGCAGCGGCAGGAACAGCCAGCCGAGCGCGAACGGAGCGGCCCCACCCAGGCCGCGCAGCCGCGTCATCGTCCTCGTGACGAGCTCCCGGCCGAGGACGCCCGTCGTGATGAGCTCGGCCAGCGCCTGCAGCTGCGCGTCGGCGAGGACGTCCCGGCTGTCCCGTTCCAGGCGCGTGCAGACGTCCTCGAGCGTCATCAGCCACCAGTCGTCCGGGCTCGGCGCGAGCTCGTCGAGCCGGGTCCGCCACTCGAGGGCCTCGATGCGCCCGAGAGCCCGGCGCATTTCCGAAGCAGCCGCGTCGTGGTTTTCCTGCGAGCGCACGATCCGGCCCCGGAAGGCCGCCGCGGTGGCAGGTGATCCCAGCACCGGCCAGTTTTCGGCGACAAGTTCGACGACGCGGCAGGGCACGGCGCGATGCGTCTTCCGGTCGATCGTGGCGTCGAAAAGCGCGAGTAGCTCCTCCCCCGCCCACGCAGGGTTCGCCGGCGCGGCGGCGACCAGGACCCGGGCGAGCAGCAGCACCATCCCGGCAGGATCGTTCTTCCAGGACAGCACCACTGCGACACAGTTCAGCCGGCGCACCGCCGCGACGACGAGGGCCGGGCTGCGCGCGCTCAAGCGTTCGAGAGCTTCCAGCACCGACTTGCGCACGGACTCGTCCCGCTGCCAGACCCGTTCCAGCATCGCGATCTGCAGACCGACGTCCGCCTTGGCCACCGTCGGTATCGTCTGCGCATAGCGCCGGAGGGCAGCGGTGTCGGCGATCTCGATCAGCCGCTCGGTAGTGTCGGCGAGTGCGGGCCGGTGCGCAAGAACGCCGAGCGCGATCCGCCGAAGCAGCGGCACACCGGCTTCGGCCAGGTCGGCCAGGATCTCGGCCGCGGCCTCCGCGCAGAGCGGGTCGTCGACCGCGAGGATCAGCGCCTGCTCGGTCACCGCGCCGACGAATAGATCGTCCGCGTGCTCCCGGAGGTGTCCGGTGAGGAAGTCCAGCGCGCGGACACCATCCCGCGCCAGCAGGCCTCTGGAGGCCGCGTACTCGAACATCGTCTGGTGGAAGAACCGGACGGCGTCACCGGAGCGGGCCAGCACGCCACGGTGCGCGAGAGTCGTGACCTCGGCCCGGACGATCGACCGGTCGGCTTCGCCCCGAGGGTCCCGGCCGGCCGCCACCTCGGCGGCCGAGTGGACCAGCAATCGCTCGCCGAGCTCGACCAGCCCGGCCGCGAGCAGCGCGATCCCGGCGTTCTCGGCCGTCGAGGAGAGATCCGCACCGTCCGCGACCGCGAGCTCCCCGCGTCGGTCCGTGTGGACCCGCCGCTCCCAGTAGGTCTCGTACAGGCTCGCCACATCGTGTTCCAGCACCGGGAAGTCCGGGGTGTACAGCTCGAACAGCAGGCGCAGCTTCAGCGGGTTCAGCACGACCTCGCGAATGGTCAAGCCACGGGCGGACGCGCGGAGGATCGTGCTGACCTTCTCCTCGGGGGAACCGGGCGGTGCGTCCGGGCAGAAGACCGACACGTGCGCGGACACGGCGGCTGGCAGTTCTTCGTCGTCGTAGGGCCCCAGGACGACGGTGCGGAACGCCGCGGCGGGCAGTGTCCGTGCCTCCTCCGGGCGGGAGGTGACGACGAGTTCGGCGCCCGCGCCAGCGATCGCGTCGCAGATGTCGAGGAAGTCCTGGCGCTGCCGCTCGTCGTGGAGGAGCAGGTCGACTGTATCAACGAGATACACGGGTACGTGGCCGCGCGAGCGCGCCAGCTCGGCCGCCGCGACGAGCGCGTCGATCGTGACCCGCGGCTGGTGCCCCGCGGCGGAGGTCAGCCAGGACGAGTCGAACAGATAGGCGTCCGTCCCGGTGCCGGCGGTGAGTTCCGTGTACAACGCCCACAGGAGGCTGCTCTTGCCCTCGCCGGCTGCCCCCTGCACGAGGACCGGCTTGTCGTAACCGTCGTCCCGGAGCAGCGCGACGACCCGGGAGTGCTCGGTTCGCCGCACGTGGAGCCCGGTACTGAGCCGGTGACGGTCGCCGTCGACACCCTGACCGGCCGCAACATCGAGCTCGGTGGCCAGCCGGTCGGAGAGTAGGCGCAGGCTGTGGGCCACGGACCGGCCAGCGGCCGTCTCGAGCTCCCCGGCCTTCAGGCGAGTGCGCACCAGGGCGGCGTTCGGGTCGTCGAGCTCGTCGAAGATTTCGAAGGCTTCGAGGTACTTGAGCCGCGCTTCGCCGTCGGTGGGGTCCTGGGCGGAGAGCACGTCCCCCAGGCCCAGCAGTGTGAAGGCGAGCCCGTACCGGTCGATCGCGCGGCGAGCTGCCTCCGCCGCCCGGAACGCGGCCACGGCTTCTTCGCGCTCCCCCAGCTTCGCGAGCACGCCCGCCAGGTTGTTGACCGCCCACGCACGACCGTGCTCGTCACCCAGGTCGTCGAACGTGGCCACGGACTGCCGGGCGTGGTCCAGCGCCGCCGGCAAGTTGTCCAGGGCCAGGTGGATGCCACCCAGGAGGTTCGCGGTCCTGGCCTGGCCGTGCTGGAGCCCGGTCGACTCGAACAGCGAGAGAGCGGTGGTGGCGCACTGGAGTGCCGATTCGAGTTCGCCCGCCTCGCGGTGGGCCTGAGCGAGATGCAGGTTTGCCTCTGCCTCACCGGCCGCGTCCCCCGACTCCTGGAAGGCCGTCATCGCCTCACGAAGGGCTTGGAAAGCGTCCTCGGTCCGCCGTCGTTCCCGGTAGGCGACCCCGAGCCCGTCGCACAACCAGGCCACGGCCTCGCGTTCGCCGGTCGCCCGCGCGGCTTTCAGACCCGTTTCCTGGACCTCGATCCAGGTGGCCCACGGTTTGCGGCTGAAGAAGTACGCCGACGGGGCGAGCGCCAGCTGCCACGTAAGGTCGCGTTCGTCCTGTTCCCAGGCAGCGCGCGTCACCGCGGCGAGGTTCACGAGCTCGGTCTGGAACCACATCTCCGCAGCGGCGGCATCACCCGGCTCAGCCGGAACGGGCGCGAAGCCCGGAATCCGCGGGCGCCAGGCGTCGAGGGCCCGGTCATGGGCTTCGGCGGTCTCGAGGAACCAGCCGGCCGCGCGGCGCAGCGCGGCGTACCGTTCTTCGGCGGGTTCATCCCGATAGGCGCACTCCGCCGCGTAAGTTCGGACGAGGTCGTGAAACCGATACCGGCCGGGGCCAGCCGATTCCAGGAGGTGCGCGTCGAGCAGCGTCCGGATGCCCGCCCGGTTGCCGACGAGCACGTCCGCGGCGGCGCGCGAAAGGGTCGGCCCCGGATAGGCACCCAGCAGCCGGAACGTCCGTTGCGCCTCGGCCGGCAACGCGTCGTAGGAAAGCTTGAAGGCGGCCGCCACCGATGCCGTGGAGTCGTTCGCCTCGGTCAGGGTGCCGAGCAGCTCGGCTTCGAGCTCGGCGATGAAGTCCGCGAACTCGTCGGGCGAAGCGCCCTCCAGCCGCGCCGCCGCGATGCAGAGGGCGAGCGGGTGATACCCGCAGAGCCGGGCCAGCTTCGCGACCAGCGGACCGGCGCCGTCGTCCGCGGCGTTGTCCAGCAGGGTGATCGCGTCACCGGCCGGCAGCACGTCGAGCACGAGCCGACGCGCCCCCACCTGGGCCACCAGGCTCCGCATCTCCGATCGGCTCGTCGCCAGGACACCGCACGTGGACGAGCCGGGCACCAGGGGACGGACCTGGTCGGCGTTGCGCGCGTTGTCCAGCACCACGAGGTACCGGCGGCCGTGCAGGCAGGAGCGGTAGCGTCGGACCGCGCCGTCGAGGTCCTTGGGAATCGACGATTCCGGCACGCCAAGATCGCGCAAGAGCCCGCCGAGCACCTCAGCCGGGTCGGCCGGCGGGCCGGTCGGGTCGAAACCCCGGAGGTCGGTGTAGAGCACCCCGTCGGGGAACCGGTCAGCGACCAAGCGCGCGCACCGCGCGACGAGCGCGGTCTTGCCGATCCCCGCCACGCCGGTGACCAGGGCGAGCTTCGGCGTCCCGTCATCACCGGAGAGGATCGCGTCGAGCTCGGCCAGTTCTTTCTTACGCCCGGTGAAGCGCGCGTGCGTGGGCGGGAGCTGCTGAGGAGGCAGCACCGCCAGCTGGTGGTCGTGGATATGGAGGGCGCCGATCGAGCCGGCCTGCACCACGGTGCCCGCGGTTCCGGAAACCTCGTTCCGCACCGACGGCGGCTGCGGGTCCGGTACCGGAACGAGCGTCACCTTGGCCTCCACGACGGCCTGAAGAGACTGGCTCGGCCGCGACCACGCGAGCCCGAGGGTCGCCGCGATGAGGGCGCATTCGATGTCCAGCCCGCGACCCGCGGTGCCCAGTTCGGCGAGATGTCCGCGCAGCTCGGAAAGGGCATCCTTCGCCAACGCCAGCCGGGCGTGCTTCGCCGGATCGCTCGCGTCCGCTTCGGCGGTCAGCTTCCCGACCTGGCGCAGGGCAGGCATCAGGTCGTCGACCTGCTGACGCAGTTCGGTTCTCGACCGCAGAGTGTGCTCGCGGTCGCCCACGTACAAAGTTACCGATCTTCGCTCTTCGCTCACCACGACCACCGGCTTGCCGGTCTCCTTGGCGTACCGCGAAGCGAAGAGGTGCCGAGTCCCGCCTGCGGTCACGGCGACCTGCGACCGCGGTCGCAGGACCACGCGTTCCATGAGGATCAGTTTCAGATCCGCGGTGACCACCGTGGCATTGTCGTTGCGCGCGGCGCGCCCGATCTCCTCTGCAGTGAGCGGGAGGTCGACCCGAATGCCTCCTTCCACGAGGGCGGCGTCCTGTTCGTCATAACCCACTACGACGGTCGTGCCGTGGCCTTGTTCACGAACGAGTTCGACACCTTCGCGCAACACAGTCCCGAAGGCCAGAAGGGCACGCAGATCCGCAGGCGGCTCCTCGCTGCTGGTCACGTCACCTCCGAACCCACGGCGGGTGCCGGGATTCTATGCCACCGATCAACCGGAGCATCAAGTCTCACGTGGCTTCAACGGGCATCAGCTCGCCGTCCCCGACTGCCCGGCTCCGGCCAGCCCTTGACCATCGACACAATGCCCGCGCGGATCGACCGCTCGTCCGCGGTCAGCTGCCGGCCGTCCGGCACACCCCACCGTAGCCAGATGTCCGGATCAACATCAGAAGGCTCCGCTGCAGCTGTGCCGCCGCGACCCCGGCGCGTTCCGCAGCTCACCGCGCCCAGGTTCACGGCGAGTTCGATCGACAGGCAGGCGACGATGGTCGGTCCAAACCGTGCCGCCAGGTCGGTACACCAGAGGAGTAGCTCGAAAGAGTGACATTTTCGGCAGTCTTTCCTCGACAACGACATCGAGTCAAGACCTCTGTACAGGTCGCGTGCGTGCGACTTAAGATGATTCTAACGACCAAGACGGAGGTGGCGACCCGAACGCTGATCCACGCGGCCCGACCAGCCTGAACGCAGGTTACCGGAGCAGGGCTGCGTGTAGTTGCAGATGCTATGTCGGCAACAGACAGCCACGAGGTCCCACTCCGACCAGCGGGAAGCTCCGGACCATGGTCAGCTAGGGCATATCAGCGACAGGCGCCTTCTTCGGTCCAACCATAATGGTTTTGACACTATTTATTTTCTATCTCACAACACTCCTGTTTCACTTGATCAAAGGGGCAAGCAATAGCTACTTGAAGATCAAATTCGGGCGATTCGAATTCGAGCACAGTCAATCGACGAAAACAATCGACGAGAGCATTAAAGACGAAGAGGAATTCGGCAGACCTTCTCCGCCATCCACCCTTACCCCAACCCCGGCGGACGAGGGCGTTCATGAGCCCATTCGAAGAAAGTGATCCTTGAGAAGGCGTATTCGCATCCTCGCCTCGGCGGGCGATGCAGACATTCGGGTAGATTTGTCAACCCGACACATGATGACTGAATTGCTCGCCGCGCAGTCAACGGCTTAGGTGCGACGAACACTCGACTTCGGGACGCACCGTCAGGCACTCGGTGCATGGTCACTCAACCCTGCGCGGCCACCGCCAACACGACCGCGGCTACCTCACCCCCTACCTCGGCGGGCACGTGATCAAGGAACTGACCAACGCCCACGTCCAGGCAATGTTCACCACGATCATCCACACCCACGGCGCCGCCAGCCGACCAGTCACCGCAGGAATGCTGCAGCGCATCAAAGCCGCACCCACCGCCTCTAAGGGGAGCAGTCTCAAAGACCCGGGAATCAGTCATATGCCGCTTTCGTCGACGACATCAGCTCGATTCCGCCCCAAGCCAGAAATAAACCTGACGTCGGGTGAACCTAACGTGCCCCAACCACTGAAGTCACGCACAATGTCGCGGACCGAGCCCATAGTGACCGGTGTCCATGCCTCGGCGCTAGTTGCGAACAGTAGTCGGTCGGCGCGCAGCCACGCCGCCACGCGACACTTTTTCTCCACCTCCAACTTGGCTTCTCGACCGGTCAATTCACTACCGCTTTTGCATTCGGCGACGGTAAGGACATCGTCAGCGTACGAAATCAGATCTACTTCGACCTGTGGTTTGCCCCCGTCGAGGAACATGACCTCGTCGACGTCGACGAACGTTTTGCGCTGGTCCTTCTGCGTCGTCCGCAGGTATGCCGACAACAGGGCAGACACCTCACCATGCTCGGCCAGGACATGCCGACCCACCGGGTGCAGGTCGTAGAACCAAGTCGGTTCGCTCACGGGGAGCTTCCACGCGGCCTGGTCAAGGTCGTTCAACGCGTCACAGCGGACGCACCGCCAGCGCTGGCCGAGCCGATCGATGGTCTGAAACTGCTTCTGCTGGCACGTCGAACACAGAAGCACCAGCCCGCGGCGCAGAACCCCGGCCCGGAGAACGGCATCCACCCGGCTACGCACGTCGGCTTCATCGAGGCCGGCGACGCGCGCGCACATTCCGGCGAAGGTCAACACACCCTCCCTTGACGACAATGACACGCCGTCACCGTCCGGGTACGCCACCTTGCTTGTCGAACTGGTCGCCAACATGCCGCGGAGCGCCGGCAACAGAACTCCACCGAACACATCGACGTACTGCTCGCGCCCTCCGAGCATGTCCGCTAGCAGTCCCGTGCGCAGACCCGCTTCACTCGGCCTCGCTACAAGATCGCGTTCCGCCGCCTTGGCTCTGATCCATGCGGCGAGGCTCAACTCGCGGAGTGCGACTCGGGCAAGGGTGTTTTCCGGCCTGGTCCCGCGCGTGACGAAGTCATTCCGCCGTGACTGGTAGGTCATGCCGTGGCGGCTGCTTCTTGCCCATGTGGACATAAAAGCCGGGCGGTTACCGAACAGCTCGATGCTGTCCAAACCGCGTCGACGCACAGCGCGGCTGTCCTCCCAGTGCACGTCGACGTGCCACTGCAGATCTTCCTGAGCCGCCAAATCGGCACTCACGAGCACCGGAGCAGGAAGCGGTGCCGCCATTCGACGAGTACCGTCCTCCGCGACGGATATCGGCACGGTCACCTGGCTGTCCCACTGGTCTTCCACGGCCAGACTCACGATCGGCTGCTGCTGCCACGGCAACTTCGGACTGAGGATGACATCGAGCCCCGGATCCTGCTGCCCGGGGATCTTGATCTGATTCGCCTCAACGACGCGGTCGCGCGTGACCTCGAGTTCCTTTTCCGATCGCGAGATCGACGTGATCGCCAGGCGGTTGGAGTTTCGAGCGAGATCACGTGCGATCCGTGCAATACGGTGCCCGAGACGCCACCGTGCGGTGCCCTCACCGTCAAGCAACGACGATGGCAGCCAGAATCCTGTGCCGAAGGTCAGCTGCCAGAGGCGGGCCAGCGCAAAGTCCTCGGCGCTGTCGCCGACGACCAAGAGCCCGGTGCGGTGGATATCAAAGCCGGTATGAACCTCGACGAGATGCGTCTTGGATCGAGTGTGGGCGGTCGGCATCGTCTTGGTGTCCATGCCGACTGCCACGCCGGGATGCCACACCAACTCGTCGGGCGCTGAGCAACTCGGGTCGTCGAGCAGCCAACCCACCAGCTGCTCCCGAAGAGCATCACCAAGCACAGGTTCTTCAGCATTGTGCTCTGGTGGTGCGGCGACACCAGCATGATTTGCCACGGCAGCACCGAGCACACCTCCCCAATGCGCGGGACAGGCAAGGACAGATGCATGCCATGTCTCCGACATATTTACAACGTTCGGGAAATGGCCGGTCGGCTCGTCGCCCAGGTACTCGACGCTCTCGTACCATCCACCTCCCCGGCGAGATGCGTAGGGAGAGCACACGGAAACGATCTGTTCACGTGCTGCGTGATCGTCGGAGCTCGGCACAGCATCGTCCAGCACCATGCTGAGCATCCGCTCTCGTTCGTCGCCTGAGAGAGGTTCGCCGTCATCTCCAGAGACCGTGAACCAGCCCGGACGAAGATTTTCTACGTCGTCCACGGTTGGGCTGTAAGTCACGACGAAATCTGGGTCATATGCCTCGCATGCGCGCAGCAGTACGGCGTCGACCTGACCACCACGGTGCGGTACGACCGCGAAGCCAGCACCACCCCAGGCCCTGTCCGCGCGATACAGAGCGCGACGCACCCAGTAACTCCAATGCTGACCACCGTCGACGACAATAACGACTCGCGGAGGACGCAAGGTCGTACGTACAGAGGTGTACGACAGGATCTCGGTCGATGCCACCGCACGATTGAACCATGCGGCATCTGGTTCGAGCCGCTACCCGATCGGTGCGTCGCACTCTCCAAGTCGGATCATCCGATCGATGTACATCACGTCCGCTATGAACCCTTCGTCATTGCCGGATCGAGCACCCACTACCAAGCGCCGGCTCGTCGGATTACGCGTTCTCGACCACGTGCCACGCGAACTCCCGCGATATCGGCGCTCACGAACATCTCGTCCTCGCCCGCACGTAATGCTCCAGTGCGTAACGGACTGCAGGTCCGCAGCCGTCTGTGCTGCGAACTCGACCAGACCGATGCGTTGCTGCGCGACACGGCGGCACTGACAATGCAGGCATGACCTACATTGCACTGCCGGACGGCCGGACGTTGCACATCGAGATCACCGGGCCGCCTTCGGGGTTGCCCATGATCTTTCACCACGGTACACCCGGATCCGTACGCCGGTTCACCGGTTTCCAGCACACGGTGCACGAGCATGGCCTCCGCCTGGTGCGGTATTCGCGCGCCGGTTACGGTCAGTCCAGTAGATTGCCCGGCCGCGCGATCGCCGATGTCGCGTCGGATATCTCCGCAATCCTCGATCACCTCGGCGCACCACGTTGCCTCGTCGCGGGCCGATCCGGAGGCGGCCCACATTGCCTGGCCACCGCCGCACTGTTGCCCGAGCGAGTGGCTGGCGCACTCGTGATTGCCGGGCTCGCCCCGTGTGGCGTGGCCGGTCTTGACTTTCTCGACGGAATGGGTGAACTGAACATTGAGCTGTTCGGCCGAGCCTTATGCGGTGAGCCCGAACTTCGCCCGGCACTGGAATCCCGAGCCCACAGCCTTGGCGCTAACGACAGTGCGGCGATCATGCAGGAATGGCGCACTCTGCTCCCGGACGTTGACCGCGCAGTCCTAACCGGCGAGTACGCCGCGGACCTGGCCGCTAACTACGCCGAAGGTCTGCACCCAGGCGTCGATGGCTGGGTGGACGACGACCTGGCCTTCGTAAGCCCGTGGGGATTTTCCGTGACCGACATAGCCGTCCCCACCTTCATCTGGCACGGCACCGAAGACCTATTCGTTCCCTTCCGAAACGGCGAATGGCTGGCCCGTCACATTCCGGGTGCCACAGCCCACCTTCTCGACGGCGAAGGCCACCTGTCTTTTGCCATCGGCGCTCTCGACATGATGCTGACCGAACTGGCCGCGGCCTGGTAACTCCCCGCCCTGTTCCGGACGGCATGAACAGCCATGCGACGGTGTCCACCTCCTTCTGGACCACCCGGACCGCTCGGCAAGTCACGGCCGCCGACGGCACGAACCGGCGTACGACGTCTCGCACCGGCTCGAAGAGGAGAACCGCTACGTCCTTACCGCCACCACGGGCGGTGGCGCTGGGCTGCCACCACGCCGGCGGGCTCGACGAGTTCGGCGACGCGGGCGGCGATGTGCTTGATGTGCTCGTGGACCCACAACGCGCAGGCGAGGTCGCGCACCGAGGCACCCGGCTGCTCGAGGAGCTCCGGGAACGTGGGCGGGGCGAGCATCGGCACGTCGCCGTGGTCGGTGCGGTCGAGGCGGGACGCCAGATGGTTGTACCAGGCGGCGAGCTGGCCCGCCTGCTCGCCGAGGAGCAGGCGGAACGGGTCGGGTTCGACGTGGGGGTTCGGGAGCCCGGCCAGCGAGTGCGCGGTCAGCAGGACACCGACGGTGCCCGTGACCAGCCGCCACAGCAGAGGTTTGGGGACCGGCGCAGCGCGGGTCGCCGCGGCAGGCTTCCGGAGCCGACGCGCCGCCGAAGGAGCGTCCGACGTGGATGGTCCGGGTCGGGTCGGCGCGGCCGGCGAACCGACCTGGGCCGCGACCAGCCGGTCTCTGGCCGACTGGGCCGCTCCTGCGTGCAGGTCGTCGGCGTCGGACTCGGGATGTGCCCGCTTCGCCGCTCCTGGCTCGGCGGCATGGTGATGCCGAAGAGGTGAATGCTGGCAGTGTTCGATCGGACGATCGTGGCTCTGCACCGTCGCCTTGATGGCGAGACCGAGGACGAACTCACCCGTGGCACGCACTACCCGACCCGATGGGATCCGTTCGTCCACGACTACATGACCTTGGCCGACATGTACCGGTTCCGACGCAGCACTTCGATTTCCACCGCCACCAGCTGACGTTCGGCTAGCAACGGTGGCGCGGGCGGCTTCCCTGGACCGCCCGCGTCCCGTGCTCAGGAACAGCAGCCTTCCGGCTGCGTGGCCTTGTCGACCTGGCCGATTTCCGCGTCGAGGTGCAGCACGCGGCCAGGGTGGCGAATGCCGCGCTGTCAGTGCCGAAGGCTGAGGAGCGGAACCTGCCGGGCTGAACGGTCCCGCTTGTCGACGAGCAGCGGCGCAGGCGAGCTCCGCCAGCAGGGCGCACTACCGCTGCGACAGAAAGTGCCCTTGACCTGGGAATTTTCATTCTGGCGAGGTCGATCGTCTACTCGGTACACGGCACCGAAACCGAGGAGGAGAACGATGCCGAACACCAATGTCCCGCAGGGACAGAACGTGGAGCAGGCCGGCCACGGCGGCGGCAACCACCCGTTCCACGTGATCGTCCGGACGCTGGCGGGTCACCAGGTGCGGGAGACGGTCAAGCCGGACGACAAGGTCGCCGACCTCACCCGCAAAGCGGTGAAGTACTTCGTCAACAAGGGCGAGCTCGTCGACGGCGAGTACGCCCTGACCCTGCCCCGCGGCGGCGAAGGAGAGCTCGACCCCACGTCGACCCTCCAGCACGCGGGCGTGCGCGAGGACAACGTGCTCGTGCTGATCAACCGCAAGCCGCAGGTCGACGGCTGATGGCCCTGCACCCCCGGGTGCTGGCCGACCTGCTCGACATCGAGGTCGAGCAGGCGCGGGCACGGCTGGGCCCTCGCGCCGGAGACCTCCGCCGCGAGGGTTCCAGCCTGCTGATGACGCTGCGACCGCCCGCCGGCGGTACGTGGACGTTGCGGTTGGACGGCTCCCGGTACGACGCGGAGCCGTTCGACGTCGCCCTCGTCGACGACGCGGGCGACGTGCTTCCGCTCGACCAGTGGATCCCTGGGTTCGCCCACGGCATCCACAGCAGCCTCGGCGTGCCCTGGGTCTGCATCAGCGGAACCCGGGCTTACTACGCCCACGAGAGCCACTACGGAGAAAGGTGGGACGCGGTGCGATACGCACTCCGAGCGGACAGCCTCCTGGACCGCCTCCTGACCAAGGTGGGGCCATGAGCCCCTTGGCCCTGCCGGCGCAATTGCTGGCCGACGCGCGGATGTTCTTCGAAGATCGCGGAGCCCGCGGTCACGAGGGCACCGCCATGATCAAAAGCGGCCCGAACGGCGCGGCACTCGTCATTCCGCAGCAGCGGCCGTGGCGGGGCACCGGCGGCGGCGTCTCCGTGGAGGTCACCCGGGCCGGGCAGATCGACCTGGCCTTGGCCCTCGAACCCGGAGAGCTCTACGTCGCCCGGATCCACTCCCACCCGGCAGAGGCATTCCACTCACCTGCCGACGACGCGAACCCCGTCCTGACCCACGAAGGCGCACTTTCCATCGTCGCTCCGTTCTTCGGGCTCGGGTTGCGCCTCGGCCTCGACGCGTGTGCAGTCCTGCGCCGCGAAGGCGATCAGTGGCGGTCCCTGCCCCCAGGCAGCGAACGGAACCTTCACCTCCGCACGGACCCGGAGGTGAGGTCTGATGACTGACCCGCGCCTGAGGCTCCTCGGCACCGCCGACGAGGCGGCCGCGGCCGAGCTCCTGGGTGCTTTGGACGACGTGCGGGTGGTGATCCGCGCCGGGACGGACGTGACTGACGGGGCGGCCACCGCGCTGGCGGCGTTCACCGGCATGGCGGCTCGCCTGTTCGGCGACGTTGCCTTCGCGCACCGGGTCGCCTTGCCACCCAACTGGTGGGGCGCCTGTGACAGCGCCGCCCTGTTGACCGCCCTGGCCTCCGTACGCCCTCATCCCAAGCACGCGGCGCAGCGGACCCTCGTGGTCACCTTCGGCATCCAGGTGGAGGCCGGCGACCTCGGCGTGGGCGGCGACGACTACACCGTCCGCCTCGGCCTGACTCCGCAGCCCGTGGGGGCCGTGACGACCCACGCGCTCGGCGTGCACGCGGCGGCGTGCCTGGCAGTGAGCCAGCTCCTGATCCGTGTGCTTGGCCCCCTCGGGTTTTCGGGCGTTGCGGTGGACGCGCCGTACGTGGCGAACTTGATCGACTACGGGTTGGCCGCGGCGCCGGGGACACCTGCGCGCCGGCCGGTCCGCGGTCGCCTGAAGCTGGCCGTCGCGGGAGTCGGCTCGGTGGGCACGAGCAGCCTCGCCCTGCTCGCGACGGCGTTCGCTCCGCAGCTCACCGGGAGGCTGAGCACGGATGCGCTCGAGGAGATCCCGGTCATCGACTCCGACATCTTCGACCCGACGCGAAACCCTTTCCGCTATCCGGCGCTCCTCGGGACCGAGAGCGGGCCGAAGGCCGACTACATGGCCTCGAAGCTCACGAAGCTCGGCCTGGGCGCGCGTCCGGTCTCCACGAGCGTCGCCGACTGGGTCGTCAGCCGGGAAACCCCGGGCTTCGACGGGCTGGTGTTGTCGTCAGTCGACACCCTCACGGGCCGGTTGGAGGTAACCGACGTGCTGGCCCGGTCGGCGTTGTCCCTCGGCGTGTCCGGTCTCTCCCTGCACGCCCAGCGGGAAGGGTTCGGCGACGGGTTCGCGTGTCCGTTCTGCGACTTCGTCAGCGCCCAGCCTCCAGCCACCCAGGCGGGCGTCTACGCCGAGACCACCGGATTGTCCGTCCAGCGGGTGCTCGCGCTGCTCCAGGACGGGGCTCAGCTGACCGCCGCGGACATCGACCAGGCGATCGCGGCGGGCAAGCTGCCCGCACATCGGCGGGACGCGCTCGTCGGCCGGTCGATCAACGACCTGGTCCGTCAGGCGTATGCCGAAGCCGAGGTCCGCATGGGCGCTGCTGGCGGCGGTGAGGAGGTGGTCGCCGTGGCCGCGCCGCAGGTGTCCTGGTTCGCCGGCGTGCTGGCGGCGGCGGAGATCGTGAAACAGATTCACGGTCTACCGGTGCTGGCGGGCCGGGTAGACGTCGACCTCAGTGGACTGCCGCCCGGGCTGGTCCGCCGAGTGCCGGCCGACCGCACGGGCCGGTGCTTGTGCCGCTCGGGAACCCGGCGCCGGTGGTACCAGCAGTTGTACGGCGTTCAGGTACCGGTCGAGGTCACGCACGGTGCGTCATGACCCCCCTTACCGCCGTTCGGCGCATACTGCTGCTGTGAGCGCCGGTCAGGAAGCGGGTGAGGCGCCGGGGTCAACCGACGGCCCGGCGGCCGACCCCGGCGCGCTCTACGCGCGCTACCACGGGACCCTGAAAAGGTACGCAGAGGGAAAGCTTCCCCCCAGGCTGCGGAGTGAAGCCGGCACGGCCCTCAGCATCGTCTTCGAGCGGCTGGTGAACTACCGCAAGGAGGGCCGGATGCCCCGGCCGTCCAATTGGGAGGCCTACTTGCACGTCGCGGTCGGCAACGCCTGCAAGACCCTGGCGATGGCGCGGCAGCACGAGGAGGTCGACGACGGTGATCCGCGAATTCACCGCGACGCACCGCACGACCCGACTGGCGACGCCGTCCTCGAGCGAGATGAGGACCTCGAACAGGCGGAGCGCGCAGACCGCGCCAAGGCTGCACTGGAGGCACTCGACGAGCGGTCCCGTGCGATCGTCATCGCCAAGCAGGCCCACCGCCGGACCAACAAAGACATCGGCGAAGAGCTGCACATGACCGGCCAACGAGTGAGCCAGCTGCACAAGGAAGCACTGAAGCGGCTCAAGGAGGAGGTGAATCGTCCGCGTGACCGGCAACCCTGATGACGGTTCCAGGCAACGCACCGACGACGGCCGAGCTCCGGACATGCACGACGAAGTGGCTCCCTGGCTCGACGCCGTGAACGTCGCCGCCGAACTCGCCGCGGAAGAGCAGGAACGAACCGGACCTCCGACTCGCGAGCCCGTCAGGCACGACGACCCGGTCGCTCTGATGCTCGGCCTCGTGCCCGATCCGGGCGTACTCGTCGACGGCCGCAAACTCGCGGCCGCGCGCAAACGGTCGCAACTGGACCTCCGTCAACTCGTCGCCCGCATCAACGCTCGCGGATGGGACGTGACCATGCAGGAAGCGTTCAAATGGGAGCTCGGCCGTCCCGCCCTGGCCCCCGCACTCATCACCGCGATCGCCGAAGAGCTATCCGTCGGAGACGATGCACTTCTCACCGCGGCACAGCCAACCGGTGGCATCGACGACCTCTTCGACGACCAGCAAATCCAAACTTTCCTCTCGGACTGGGCAGCCGAGGCCGGCGTCCAGCCTGCGGAGCTCCGCCAGCGCGCCACGTCCACGTTGGCCGGCGCCGCCCATAGGAACCGCACCGGTGGCTCGGTCGAAGCTCTGCTTGCCGTCCTCCGGCAGTTTCGGTCGATCCCCGGCTTTTTGGACAGATCATGACCAGAAGGAGCCAGGCCACCAGGTTGGTGCGGGCACTCCCCGCACCACTTCGAGAAGCACTTCGCCAGGCGCCTTTCGAAGCGATGACCGGGACCGGTCTCACCGTTCGCGCAGTCGAGCAGTTGACTTCTCGCCGTGGCGCCCACGGGATGTGCGACGGGATGTCGTTCAGCGAGCACAACACCGTGCTCTACTCGCCCACGGACTCACGTCGCGAGAACTTCACCCTCCTGCACGAGTACGGGCACATACTGGTGCTTCAGGACGAGGAAGCTCTGAACTGGGTCGCCGATCAGGAAGAACCGGCCGTCGAGGTCGAGAAACTCTGCGATGAATTCGCCGCCATGCTCCTCGTGCCAGACGAAGTCCTGAACACGATCGTCGGCAAAGGGCCGATCACCGGGCAGCACCTGCTCGAGCTATTCAAGAAGACTGAGGCCAGTCAAATCGTATGCGCCATCGCGCTGGCCCGCCGTCTCACCTGCACAGGCGCAGTCGTCATCACTGACCGCGCCACCCAAAAGGTCGTCCACGCCCGGTTGGTCGACCGCCCGGCGGTCTACCCCACTTCCGGCCAAGGTGTCCCCAGCGACCACCCTTTAGCCCGGCTGCAACCCGGTCAGCAGCTGGTCCGCAAGTCGTTCTGGTCCACCCCGTGGGGTACTCGGAACACCTTCTACCTGAACGCCGCAGCATCTCCGAAGCGCACGTACGCTGTTCTCGCCGAAATCGACCTCTGGAATGTCGACAAGCTCCACCTGACTGGCCCGGAACACCAGCGAATCGAACAGCCAAGGACCACTTTTACCTGCCGATGCGGCTTCGCCGGCGGCACAACGGGATTTCCCTGCCCCGACTGCGGGAAGCCATTCTGTCCAAGATGCGGGCAATGCGACTGCCAGCGACGACAGTCCTTGACCGGAACCTGCAAGGAATGCTTCGCGCAATCTCCTAAGAATGCCCTTAAGAACGACGTCTGCAGCAACTGCCGATAACGCACTCCGTTTCATTCGCGGACATGACATTCTGCGATTCCATTTGCAGAGTCATACACAGTTCTCTCGAAGCCGCCGCCCAGGCCTGGCCGCCCGCCCCCTCTCCGCGACGAACGGCTTGATCGCCGTGCGGCTCTTGGACTTGTCCAGCGTCGCCCAGACGATCACCGCGTCCGCGCGCTCGCCCGACATCACGAAGATCCTTTCGCCGCCCTCCCGGCGAGCCGGGTCAGCGCGGATAGACCCCAGCCCATCGCGTCCCATTTCCCTGGCACAGCCATGCGACCCCTCCATCCGCTACCTACTCGACAGTAGATTAACTCGGGAGTCAGGTTCGCGCGCCAGTGCGGGGTCGGTCATGGGTGCGCGGTGTGCAGTTTCCGGTGCCACTCGCCGAACCGCAGCCGTTCGAAGGTGATGAGCCCGAGCACCAGCGCGGCGGCGACCACCAGCAGCGCGGCGGCCGGCACGTGCTCCAGCAGCGGCGTCGCCGCGACCAGCAGGACGCCGAGGACGAGCCGCTGGACGTTCCAGCTGCCGAGGTTGCGCTTGCGCAGCGCGCTGAGCGCGATCAGGTAGAGGGCGAGGCCGCCGGTCAGCGTCCAGATCGGCACGCCGTGCAGCGCTTCGCCGGGCGTGTGGTGCTCGGTGTCGGCGATGTAGAGGAAGGCCTTCTTCAGCCCGAGGGCGACCAGCACGATCCCGGCGATCAGCGGCAGGTGCAGGAAGGTGTAGGAGTCGGTGGCGAGCTTGGTGCGCTCGGTGCCGGTGGCCTGGGTGAGCCGGTGCTCGGAGACCCGCGCGACGACGTCGAAGTAGGTCCACCACATCCCGGCGGCCAGCCCCAGCCCGCACACGGCCGCACCCGCGACCAGCCACGACATGGGCAGCGCCCCGATCCCGATCCCGATGGCGACGATCGACTCACCGAGCGCGATGATCACGATGAGCCCGAACCGCTCGGCGAAGTGCGCGGGCGAGTTCAACCGCCACCCGTCCGGCCCGGTGAGGTAGACGTTGAGGTAGTCGACCAGCAGCGCGACGACCCACAGCCCCAGCTGCCACGGCCCGCCGAGGAAGGCGGCCACACCCAGCAGCACGACACTGGGCAGCAGCCCGACGAACATCTTGAGCAGCACCCGCCGCAGTCCCGGATCGTCCTTCGCCGCGCCCAGGTAGGCAACGAGGTGAAGAAGCCGAACGAGCGCGTAACAGACGACGAAGAGAGCGGGCGCGTACAGGCCGCCAGGGTGGTCGACGAAGGCTTCCGGGATGGTCAGCGACACCAGGAACATCACGGCCATCGCGCCGAACATGGCCAGCCGCGCGATCCCGTGGTCGAC